>DATFUK010000367.1:0-8746 GCA_035260865.1 Candidatus Methylomirabilota bacterium
TGCTCGAGCAGCAGCTCCACGTCGACCGCGGCGACGCGGGTGGATGCCTCGTCCTCGATCTCGGCGTCGACCGGTACCAGGTAGTTGCGCCCGCGGACCTGCAGCCCGTGGCCCGCGTAGTAGAAGGCGCCGACGCCGCCCGCGGTGAGGCGACGCCCGAACTCTATGATCGCCGCCTCCATCGTGCGCTTGGTGGCGTTCTCGTAGGCGAGGACCGTGAAGCCGAGCTCCTTGAGCCTCTGCGTCATCGCCCGCACGTCGTTCACCGGGTTGCGCAGGGGCGACTCGCGGTAGGCGCTGTTGCCGATCACCAGGGCGAGCCGCGGCTCCCCACGGGACACCTGGGCACTGACCGACGAGGCCAAGGCGAGGGTCCACAGGCCGATCGCGGAGGCCACCCCGAGGCGTCGCCACACACTCACGTTCGGCATCCGGTCCTCCCCGGCGCAAGACAAGAGAAGATGAGCCGGAAAGACCATACCACCGCACCCAGCGAGCCTTCACCGCTTTCGCTCACCTCGACGTCCTGGAGGGCCAGCGTCGGGAGATAGGGGACCCACAGGGGGATCACGATCATGAACGGGTCGAAGAAGGAGAAGCCGTAGAGGAGCTTGATGTTCCGGTTCAGGGAGTCTCGCCGCCGGTCGCGAGCGGCCACACGTAGCGATCCCACGTGAGACCGACCACGTCCATCTGGCCGATGGCTCGTGCGCCCGACCGCTCGGCGACGCGCCGGGAGCGGGTATTCTGCGGAAGGATGGCGGAAATGGCGTACGACAGCCGCAGAACGTCGCGCGCGTAGTCGCGAACGCAACGCGCCGCTTCGGTCGCGAATCCCTGGCCCCAGACGGCGGGGTCGAGCGTGTAGCCGAGCTCACACTCGAATCTCAGCGCGACCCCCGCGGGCGCCTCTTCGCGCCCGAACCATCCCCGGCGAGGTCCGTGCTCGGGTGCCGCGGATTCGACCACGAGGTCCATCAAGCCGCAGCGCCCGATCAGCGCGCCGTCGTCCTTGCGCAGGACCGCGAGATAGCCGAGGGCGAGCCGCTCATAGCTCGCGAGAGTGTACTGCAGCCATGCGGCCGTCTCTTCGGGCGAGCGCGGCCGGCCTCCGGGATACAGATGCCGCGCGACTTCGGGGAGAGCGTGGATGTGGGTGAAGAAGGGCAGATCCGCCGGCGCGATCCGCCGCAGCACCAGGCGAGCCGACTCCAGCCGGTCGGTGCCGTGCGCCAGGGTCATGCTGAGGCTTGCGGCGCAAGACGCTCGAACACGGTGGCCGCGTGGCGGTGGTAGATCAGCCCGGCGGCCTCGGGCTCGCCCAGCGATCGGCCGATCAGCTCCGCGTCCGAGGGAGAGCTCATCGTCTTCCTTTTCCCGGTCGCGGGGTTGAGTTCGCGGCCGGCGCGAAACGACTAGGCGGTCGCGGCTCGACGCCCGGAAGGTCCGAGGAGTAGCCGTCCGCCCACGACCAGCGCGAGCGCGCCGACCGCCGTCACGAATACCCGCGCGTTCTCTTCGCCGAGGAGACCGCTCGCGAACGGGCCGAAGAACATCGCGGCGTCGACGCCGACCCGGTACAGGCCCATCCGCCACGCCAGGTGCTCGGTGCGAGTGTGCTCACGGATCACGCCGACCGGCAGCATCCAGCCCGCCAGGCCGAGTCCGAAGCCCGCGCAGCCGGCCACGAACCACGGCAGCGAGCCGAGGCCCACCGCGGCGGTGCCCAGCCCGAGCGCCACGATCACGAAGCCCAGGACCGGCCTGCGGCCCAGCCGGTCAGCCAGCCGCCCCACCGGGAGCAGCGCCACGATGTCCACGAACTGGGCGAGCATGAGCAAGCTCGACACGCCGGCGCGGTCCAGGCCGAACTCGCGCGTCGCGCGCAGCGGAAGGAGGAACTGGCTCACCGAGGACCAGGCCAGGGCCAGGACCACCCCGACCGCGAACATCGTCCAGAGCGCGGGCGACATGCGATCAGCGTGGTGGGCGACCGGGGTCCGTGACGCCGGTCCATCCAGCGCCGGTTGCCCGTCGGGGAAGCGCCGGCGGATGATCGGCGCCGCGGCGAGGATCAGTAGCAGGGGCGACGAGGCGATCAGCAGCGAGATGCCCCAGCCCCAGTGGCCGGGAAGCACCCCGACGAGGCCGAGGCCGCCGAGCACGCCGATCATCGCGGAGAACTCGAACACGTTCAGGCGGACCGAGGCCCCCGGCCCCCGGTCGTCCTGGAGCAGGGCGATGAGCCCGCCCACGGTGCCGAGCGTGTACGCGAAGCCCAGGATCAACCGCCCGAGCACCAGCAGGGGAAACGACCCGGAGATCGCCAGGAGCACCGTGCCGGCGAGCATCAGCGCCGGCGAGGCGCACAGCGTGGTGCCGAGGTAGCGGCCGGCCAGCCAGCCCGAGGGGATCGCCGCGGCCATGCGGGCGAAGCCCAGGGCGCCGGCCACGACGCCGAGCTGCCAGTCGGCCAGCCCGTTGGCGCGCCCGATCTCGGGCAGCAGCGGGCTGAACGCGCCCATCGAGAAGCAGCTGCAGAGGCTGATGAAGCAGAGCAGCGCGGTGCTGCTCAAGGCACGAACGGACCCCTCGATCACCGTCGGTTTCTTCCCCGTTTGGCTCGCTGAGTATACACGCCGAGCCGCCCTGTGAAGATGTGGCCGTTTGCCCCCCAACACCCTGTCAATTTTCGGCTACGGGGGCTGACACTTCCCCGGCCGTCTCGGGGTCTGCGTCCTGTTCTTCAAGATCTTGGGCCGCTCCACGCTGGCCCGACCCTTGCTCTCTTCACACCTGGCTCGTTGATCACGCTGTATTTGCGCAGAATCCGGCGCGCCTGATTCGTGGGCGGAAGGTGGCGGGGATGCCGAAATTGACCCTGGTGAGGGAACGTAGGCCGGTGCGGATCTTCGAGATGAACTCGTCCGTCATCAACATCGGCCGCTCCGAGGACATGCAACTGATGATCGACGACGCCTCCGTCTCGCGCCGACAGGCCCAGATCCGGTTTGGCGCTCACGGCACCTGGACGATCGGGGATCTGGGGTCGATCAATGGCACCTTCCTCAACGGGCAGCGCCTGACGTCGGCGCAACCACTCAAGCGCGGGGACGAAGTCTCGTTCGGCAAATTCTCGCTGTTCTTCGACAGCGCCATCAGCGCGCCGCCAGGTCCGGAGGCGACCGTGTCGAATCCCGGTGGCGCGCTCACCGAGACGGTGTACATGAGCGCCGAGGAGGCGGAGCGGCTGCGTCGAGTTGTTGCCCAGCAGCGCCGGGCTCAGCTCCAGTGGGAAGCCAACGGCCAGCGCGGGACCTTCTATCTGAGCGGGGGCGGGGTCCTCGTCGGACGGAGCCCGCTCTGTCACCTTCAAGTGCCCGCCGGTCCGAAGCAACACGTGCTCGTGCTGCGGACCCAGTTCGGATTCGAGGTGCGGAACCTCTCGTGGTGGCACCGCATGAAGGTCAACGGGTGGGCCTTCGAGCAGGCGCCGCTCGAGAGCGGAGACGTCATCGAAGTGGGCGGCCTGCGTCTGACCTTCCTCGACGAGCTCGTGGCTCAGACGTCACGATCGGCCCGGACGGGAGGACCGGAGTCGGTCGACGCGCGAGCGTCGTGAGCTCACCATGATCAGCAGCGTCGTCGATCGGGTCGATCGCTACGAGATCCTCGCCGAGCTTGGTCGGGGCGCAACCGGTGTTGTCTACAAGGCCCGCGATCCGGAGCTGGATCGACTCGTCGCCATCAAGACCCTTCGACCTGCTCGTGAGCTAGCGGCGGAGCAGCGCGGGCCGCTCCGGCGGCGCCTCCGGAGCGAGGCGGCCACGGTGGCACGCCTCAATCACCCGAACATCGTCTCCATCTACGACGTGGTCGTCTGGCACGACGCGCCGTGCATCGTCATGGAGTACCTGGAGGGCCGGACCCTCGCTCAGCTCATCGCCGAGCGGGCGCTGGAGCCGGCCCGGGCCGTGGGTATCGTCCTCCAGGTGTGTGACGCGCTGGCGTATGCCCACGCCCTCGGCGTGATGCACCGGGACATCAAACCCGGGAACATCCTGGTGGGCGAAACCGGTCTGGCCAAGCTGGGAGACTTCAGCATCGCGCAGTTGACCGGCCAGGGGGGACAAGAGACCGGCGCCATGGTCGGGACGCCCGGGTACATCGCGCCCGAGCAGGTGAGGGACGGAGCGGCGGACGCGCGGAGTGACGTGTTTTCCCTCGGGGTCGTGCTCTACGAAGCCGTGGCCGGCGTGCGGGCGTTCCCCGGCTCGGATCTGGCATCGGTCCTGTATGACATCACACACGTCGAGCCGGCCTCCCCTCGAGACTACAACGCGGCGGTCACCCCGGCGCTCGCCGCGGTCGTTCGGCACGCCATGAACAAGCAGCCGGACGGCCGCTACGAGAGCGCCCGGGCCTTCTCGGAGGCTCTTGCCCGAGCGCGTGATGTCACGGGTGCGGCCGCCGGCACTAGCTCCCTTCGGACCCTTCGACGAGCGCTGACCGTCGGACTGGCGGGCCTCGCCATCGCCGGGAGCTCGGGCCAGTCGTCCGAGGTCGGGCGAAGAGTGGGGCCACCGGCCGAGGCCTCGGCTCGTCCGAGGCCGACCGGACGGAATGAGATCCAGCGGCCGGTCGAGCCGAGCGCAACCGGGCTGCGCACATCCGCGATTCCCCGTCCGGAGAGGAGCAGCCGCCGCGAGGTCGCGCCCGGCGCGCCGGAGGGAGGCCAGACCGTCGCCCGCGCAGAACGATCGGTGACGCCGCCGCGCGCTCCTGAAGCCGTCGGGCCCGCGGGATCGGCCCCACGCCAGGGGTGTCTCAGTGTCAACGCGGTTCCCTTCGCCACCGTGCTGGTCGATGGCCGGCTGCTCGGGGAGACGCCCTCGGCGTGTCTGCGGGTGGAGGTGGGGGAGCACCGGGTCCAGTTCGAGCAGGCGGGCGAGCTGAGCCCCGAACGCGTGATGCGCGTGGGCGACCAGCACACGATGGAGCACCCGGCGCGACTGAGCTATGACTTTCGATCGCAGCAGTTCGGTGACGGAGGTCGCTGAGCGATGCGTCCCGCGAGGCACGGCGGGTGGCGGCTCGGACTGATCGCGGGTCTGTGCGGCCTCGCGAGCTCGGGTTGCGCCACCCTCGACCGTACCGCCGACACCTTCATGACGCCGGTGAAGTACGCGTGGGTGGGGGCGGACAGTGGGCTCCGCACGAATCTGGAGCGCGGGCTGGGCCAGCTGGAGGCGGCGGATGCCCAGGGCGCGGTGCGCGCGCTGAACGACGCGCTCTGGGACTTGCAGCGGATCGAAGACCGCGGACTGCGCATGGGGGAGCTCGCGCGGGCCCACCGGGCGATGGGGGAGGCCTACGCGCGCGTGCGGAAGCCGGGCTGGGCCGAAGACGAGTGGAGCCTGGCCACGGCGTTCGCCGCGCGCTCTCGTGAGGCCCCCGTGCTGGGGGACGGGTCGTCAGCGCTCGCCCGGGGCAAGGCCGCCTACATGTCAGCGCAGTTCCCCGACTCGGTGTCCTGGCTTCGGCGGGCGTTGGTCGACCTCGAGGAGGCGGACGGGTTCTTCGCGCGCCTGAAGCACCGGGAGGAGGCGCATTGTTATCTCGGCTTCGCGTACGTCGCCCTCGGCCAGGAGGAGCGCGCGAAAGAGGAGTTCCAGCGCCTCGTGGCCCTGGACCCGTCCGTGACGTCTTGCTCGTGCATGGCCGCGCCAAAGGTTCGTCGACTGATCAACGAGGTGCAGCGGAGGACGGCACGGTGAAGATCGCGGTGTTCGGGAGAACGGATGTGGGCCGCGCGCGGACGGGCAACGAAGATTCCTTTCTGGTGGCGGACTTGACCGAACCGTACGCGCTCCGGCAGTCCGCGATGCTGGAGCGGAAGGTGGGAAAGTGCGGCCTGCTCCTGGTGGTCGCGGATGGGATGGGAGGGATGGCCGCCGGCGAGGTCGCGAGCGAGATGGCGACGGACGCCATCTACTCGCATCTGATGCAGCCGTCGCTGCCAAAGGCGACCGAGCCGAGGCGGTTCGCGGAGCGGCTGCAGGCGGCGCTCGAGACGGCCAATGAGGATATCCACGACTACGCGGCCGCGCACCCCGAGCTGCGCGGGATGGGCACGACCGCGACGGCGGTGGGCCTCCTGGGCGACTCCATGTACGTCGCCCAGGTGGGCGACAGTCGGGCGTACCTGGTTCGCGATCGACGGATCCGCCAGCTGACCCAGGATCAATCGGTGACGCAGCGGCCGGTCGAGACCGGCGACGTGACGGTAGCCGAGAGGGCACCGGGCTACGAGCGGAGCGTCGTCCTCCAGGCTCTCGGGCCGGCAACCCAGGTGAGCGTCGCCATGACTCACCAGCGGGTGCAGCGGGAGGATGTCGTGGTCCTCTGCTCCGATGGCCTGTCGAGCGCCGTCTCGAACAGTGAAATCGCTGGCGTCGTGTCGGCCGAAGCCACGATCTCCTCGGCGTGTGATCGTCTCGTGGCCCTGGCCAATGAGCGTGGTGGGCCGGACAACATCACGATCATCCTCGCTCGTGTCACGCGGTAGCGATCTGCCCGCGGCGACCCTCAGACGTAGGGCAGGACGCGCTCACCGAAGAGCTTGATCGCCTCCATGATCTTGTCGTGCGGCGGGCCGCCCGAATGGGCGTGGCGTAGCCGGAGCAGGAAGGTGCTCGCGTCGGTCGCCTTCTGCCAGCGCTGGAATTCTCGGATGCAGGCGTCGGGATCACCGAGGATCAGGCGATCGGGGGCGAGCGTGTCCAGGGTGAACTCCGAGCCGGCCGAGAGATTGCGGAACTCGGCGAGGCGATTCTCCCAGTAGTAGCGGTAGGCGGTCATCACGTGCGGGCCGTAGACCGCGTCGGCCTCGGCGCGCGACCGGGCGACCCAGGCGTCGCGCATCTGGACGACCTCGGCCGGCCGGCGGGCCTCGCGCGCCGCCTCCTTGTAGACGTTGGCGAGATGCGTCGCGTTCGCCATGCCGGTGCTGGGCGTGCCGACGAAGCCGTCGGCGATCCGGCCGGCCCGGCGGGCCGCCGCGTCGATGCTGGCCCCGATCCACAGCGGGGGCCCCGACTTCTGGTAGGGACGCGGACGGATCTGTACGTCCTCGAGCGTGTAGTGCTTGCCCCGGAACGAGAACGGCTCACCCGCCCAGCACCGGCGCAGGATCTCGATGCTCTCCTCGAAGCGTCCGGCGCGATCCTCCATGGGAACGGAGAAGGCGCGGAAGTCGGCGGGCTGATAGCCGATGCCCACGCCCAGGATGACGCGCCCCTTGGAGACGAGGTCGAGCGTGATCACGTCCTCGGCCACGTGCACCGGGTGATGGAGCGGCAGCAGGATCACCGAGGTGCCCACCCGCAGCCGTGTCGTCCGCGCGGCCACCGCGGTGGCCACGATCAGGGGCGAGGGCAGGAAGCCGTCCTGGTCCTGGTGGTGCTCGCCGAAGAAGCAGGAGTCGAAGCCGCTGGCCTCGGCGAGCTGGGCCTCGGCGATGACCTCGTCGATGCAGCGGTCGAGGTGCTCGCCCCGTGGCGGATTGGCGATCGAGCTGTAGAGGCCGAATTTCATGGCTCACCTCGTCCGGGCGATTATGTCACGGGGGCGGGAGCCCACGCCCGGAAAGGGCAAGGAGCCGGTCCGGGTGTGGCATCATTGCCGCCACGAGCTGACCAGGAGGAGGCCGGCATGACGCTCGACGTGCCGTTGCTCAGGTCGGATACCCCCGGGGTGGCGAACGTTCTCCACTTCAACAACGCGGGCTCGGCCTTGCCGCCGCGTCCGGTCCTCGACGCGGTGACGGGCCACCTGGCGCGCGAGGCCGCCATCGGCGGCTACGAGGCCGCGGCCGAAGCGGCCGACCGCATCGCGGATGTCTACGACGCGGTCGCCGCCCTGATCGGTGCGAGCCCGGACGAGATCGCGGTCGTGGAAAACGCCACGCGCGCCTGGGACATGGCGTTCTACGCGGTTCCGTTCCGGGCGGGCGACCGCGTCATCACCGCGCGGGCCGAGTATCTGTCGAACTACCTCGCGTTCCTGCAGATGAAGGCGCGCGTGGGGATCGAGATCGACGTGGTCGAGAGCGACGCGTCCGGGCAGGTCGATCTCGCCGCGCTCGAGCACGAGATCGGACCTCGTACGAAGCTGATCGCGATCACGCACGTGCCCGGAAGGGGCGGGCTCGTCAATCCGGCGGCGGAGATCGGTCGAATCGCCGCGCGCCACGGCATCCTGTACCTCCTCGACGCCTGCCAGTCGGTGGGCCAGCTCGCGGTCGACGTGCGGGAGATCGGCTGCCACATGCTCTCGGCCACCGGCCGCAAGTATCTGCGCGGGCCCCGCGGCACCGGGTTCCTCTACGTGCGGCGCGACACCATCGAGCGGCTCGAGCCGCCGTTCATCGATCTCCACGCCGCGTCATGGATCGACGCCGACACCTACGTGGTCCGGAACGACGCGCGTCGGTTCGAGAACTGGGAGCGGTTCATCGCCGGCCAGATCGGCCTGGGGGTCGCCGCCCGGTACGCGCTACGGGTGGGCGTCGACGCCATCGAGGCCCGGGTCAAGGCGCTCGGCACGCTCCTGCGGCGGGAGCTCGCGAAGCGACCCGGCGTGAGCGTGCATGATCGGGGAGTGGAGCTGTGCGGAATCGTCGCCTTTCTCAAGGACGGCGAGGCGGCGGGCAAGACGCGCGACCGGCTGCGCGCCATGAGCATCA
>DATFUK010000368.1:0-2723 GCA_035260865.1 Candidatus Methylomirabilota bacterium
CTCCGCCTGAACCTCCGCTCCACCTTCCTCTGCACGCGCGCGGCGGTGCCCCACATGATGCGGCGGCGCTACGGCCGCATCGTGTGCCTCTCGTCCGGCGCGCGCGAGGGCACCCCGTGGACCGCCTACTACCAGGGGGGCGCGGCCTACTCGGCGTCCAAGGCCGGCGTGCACGGCTTCATCCGGGACGTGGCGCTGGAGCTGGCCGAGCACGGGATCAACGTCAACGCGGTGGCGCCCGGGCCGATCGACACCGAGCGCGTGGGCCCGGGCCTCCGGCGCCTGAACGAGACCGTCGAGTACAGCCCCAACCGCATGACGCCGCTGCGCCGTCTCGGCCGGCCCGCCGAGGTGGCCGACGCGGTCCTGTTCCTGGCCTCCGACGAGGCCACCTACGTCACCGGGCATACCCTGGCCGTCACCGGCGGGCGCTGAGCGAGGAGAGCGCGACATGACCAAGGCCGACCTGATGGAGCGGGTCCGCGGGGCGATCGACCGCCGCGGGACGGAGATCATCGCGCTGGGGGAGACGATCCGTCGTCACCCCGAGCTCGGGTTCAAGGAGTTCAAGACGTCGAAGCTCGTCGCGCAGACCTTCGAGCGCATGGGCCTGGCCCCGCGGACCGGGCTGGCGCTCACCGGCGTGCGCGCCGACGCGGCGGGGCGCGCGGGGGACGGCCCCACGCTGGCCCTCTTCGGCGAGCTGGACGGCCTCGTGGTGGTGGGGCACCCGGTGGCCGATCCGGAGACCGGCGCCGCGCACGCCTGCGGCCACAACGCGCAGGTGGCGGGGATGCTGGGCGCGGCCATGGGCCTGCTGGAGGCGGGTGCGTTCGAGCACCTGGCCGGCCGCGTGGCCTTCATCGGCGTGCCCGCCGAGGAGTACGGCGACGTGGAGTGGCGGGTGGCCCAGCGCGACGCGGGCCGGCTCGAGTTCATGGGCGGCAAGCCGGAGATGCTGCGGCTCGGCCATCTCGACGACGTGGACATGGGCATGATGATCCACGCGACCCCGCGCCGCGAGGAGGGCAAGCTCGCGGTCCCGATGTCCAACAACGGCTGCGTGGTGAAGACGGTGCGCTACGTCGGCCGCGCCTCGCACGCGGGCGGCGCCCCGCACATGGGGGTCAACGCGCTCTACGCGGCCAACATCGGGCTCATGGCCATCAACGCGATCCGGGAGACCTTCCGCGACGAGGACACGATCCGCGTGCATCCGATCATCACCCACGGCGGCTCGCAGGTGAACGTGATTCCGGGTGAAGTGCGGCTCGAGACCTTTGTGCGGGGCAAGTCGCTCGAGGCCATCGCGGACGCGGACCGCAAGGTGGACCGCGCGCTGCGGGCGGGGGCGCTCGCCCTCGGCTGCACCGTGGAGATCGAGACCCTACCCGGCTACATGCCGCTCCGCTGCGATCCGTTGATGGTGGAGCGCTTCCGGACCATCGCGGCCGACCTGGTCGGCGAGGACAACGTGCGCACGATCCGGCACCGCACCGGCTCCACCGACATGGGCGATCTCGGGCAGGTGATGCCGATCATCCATCCCTACGTGGGCGGCGCGAAGGGCACGCCGCACGGGGCGGACTACGAGATCGTGGACCCCGCGCTGACCTACCTCACCAACGCGAAGGCGCTCGCCTCCATGGTGGTGGATCTGCTGGCCGACGGAGCGGCGGTGGGGCGGCAGGTGGTGGCGCAGGCCAAGCCGCCGCTCACCCGCCAGGCCTACCTGGACTTCCAGCGCCGCATGAGCCGGCGAGAGAAGTACGACGGCTCGCGCTGAGCCCCCTCACCCTGCCCTCTCCCCAGAGGGGAGAGGGGAACGTGCTCAGCCTCGGGCGACCGTGAACGCGACGTAGAGTGACTGCGGGCCGCGCTGCAGCAGCACGGTGACGCGGTCGCCGTCCTTCACGTCCTTGGTCACCTTCTCGAAGTCCTGGACGCTCCGCACCTTCTGCCGGTTGACCTCGCGGATGACGTCCCCGCGCTGCAGCCCGGCCTCGGACGCCGCGCTCTCCTCGTCCACCGAGAACACGATGACGCCGTCCGGGGTTCTCAAATTCAGCTGGCGGGCCAGCTCCGGGGTGAGCGGGCGCACGTCGAGGCCGAGGAGGCTCTTGCCCTTGGTGGTGGGCTTGAGCGCGACCGTCTCGTCGGGCGTCTCGCCGATCTTGATCTCGAGCGTCTTCTCGGCCTTCTCGCGCCAGACCTTGAGCGGCACCGCGCGCCCGGGGGTGGTCGCGGCCACCGCCTTCTGCAGCTCCTGGGGCGAGTCCACCTTCTTCCTGTCGAACTCGATGATGACGTCGCCGGAGGCGATGCCCGCGGCGGCGGCCGGGCTCTGCTGCATCACGTCCGAGATGAGGACGCCGTTCGGCTCCTTGAGCCCGAAGCTCTTGGCGAGCTCGGGGGTGAGGGGCTGGATGGACACCCCGAGCCAGCCGCGCGTGACCTTGCCCTTGGTGGTGGGCTTGAGCGCCGCCGTCTCGTCGGGCGTCTCGCCGATCTTGATCTCGAGCGTCTTCTCGGCCTTCTCGCGCCAGACCTTGAGGGGCACCGCGCGCCCGGGCGCGGTCGCGGCCACCGCCTTCTGCAGCTCCTGGGGCGAGTCCACCTTCTTCTTGTCGAACTCGATGATGACGTCGCCGGAAGCGATGCCCGCGGTGGCGGCCGGGCTCTGCTGCATCACGTCCGAGATGAGGACGCCGTTCGGCTCCTTG
>DATFUK010000369.1:0-2113 GCA_035260865.1 Candidatus Methylomirabilota bacterium
CCCACCGCCGCATCGAGAAGATCTTCAAGTCCGACGATCTCTCCGGGGTCGGCATCGCGGGGGCGGCCGGCCCCGCCATGGAGATGGCGCGCCTCTTCCAGACCGAGCTCGAGCACTACGAGAAGGTCGAGGGCGAGAACCTCTCGCTGGACGGCAAGGCCAACAAGCTCGGCCAGATGATCCGCATGAACCTGCCGATGGCGATGCAGGGCCTGGTGGTGGTGCCGATCTTCGCGGGCTTCGACGAGCGGGCCGGAGTTGGCCGGCTGTTCAAGTACGACGTCACCGGCGGCCGCTACGAGGAGACCGACTACTTCGCGCAGGGCTCGGGGGGCAAGGACGCGCGCGATTCCCTCAAGAAGCGCTTCCGGCGCGACATGAACCGCGACGAGGCGCTCCGGGTCGCCATCGAGGCCCTGATCGACGCGGCGGACGAGGACCTCGGCACCGGCGGGCCCGACCTGCTGCGGGGAATCCTCCCGTCGGTCAAGACCATCACCCGCTCGGGTTTCGCGGACGCGCCCGAGGACGAGATCCGGCGCCACTGCGAGGCCGTCCTCAATGACCGCAACCGTCTCTAGCCCGCGGGGACTCTGATGCCGCTGCCCTACTACGTGTCGCCCGAGCAGATGATGAAGGACAAGGCGGAGTATGCCCGCAAGGGCATCTCGCGCGGCCGGGCCATCGTCACCATCGAGTACCGGGACGGCATCCTGCTGGTCGCCGAGAACCCCTCGACCCTGCTCCACAAGATCTCGGAGATCTACGACCGCATCGCCTTCGCGGGGGTGGGCAAGTACAACGAGTTCGAGAACATGCGGGTGGCCGGGGTGCGGCACGCCGACGTCAAGGGCTACTCCTACAGCCGCGGCGACGTCAGCGCGAAGTCGCTCGCCAACGCCTACTCCCAGGCCCTCGGCAACATCTTCACCCAGGACATCAAGCCGTTCGAGATCGAGGTGCTGGTGGTCGAGGTGGGTGACGCCAACGGGACCAAGAACGAGATCTACCACATCCTCTACGACGGCACGATCGAGGACGAGAAGAACTACGCGGCGATGGGCGGCCAGTCCGAGGAGATCCGTCGGTATCTGAAGGACAACTTCCAGGAGAACCTGGACGTGGCCGCGGCCTTGAAGCTGGGCGTCCGGGCCCTCATGGTGACCCAGAACAAGACGCTCACCGAGCGGGACCTCGAGGTGGCCGTCCTCGACCGCACCAAGGAGCGCCGCAAGTTCCGGCGCATCCCAACCGAAGCCCTCCACCAGCTCCTCACCGAAGCCACCTAGGGCGGCCGGCCGCCGGGTCGCCGACGCCCCCTCCGAATGTGATTTGCCCCGGGGACGCTCCCCTGTTACCCTGAAGGCCACATGAAGCGCCGGATCTTCGGCCTCGAGAACGAGTACGGCCTCACCTGTACCCTGAACGGCCAGCGCCGTCTGTCGCCCGACAACGTGGCGCGGTACCTGTTCGAGAAGGTCATCCCGGGCGCCCGCAACGCCAACGTCTTCCTGGAGAACGGGGCCCGGCTCTACCTCGACACCGGCTTCCACCCCGAGTATGCGACCCCCGAGTGCGACGACATCACGGACCTGGTGATCCACGACAAGGCGGGCGAGCGTATCGTGGAAGACCTGCTGCACCAGGCCGAGAAGCGGCTCCGCGAGGACGGCATCTCCGGCCACATCCTGCTCTTCAAGAACAACACCGACTCCGCGGGGAACTCCTACGGCTGCCACGAGAACTACTCGGTGAGCCGCGACGTGTCGTTCCAGCGGCTGGCCGAAGGTCTGATCCCCTTCTTCGTGACCCGGCAGATCTTCGCGGGCGCGGGCAAGGTGCTGCAGACCCCGCGGGGCTTCCACTACTGCCTCTCGCAGCGGGCCCAGCACATCTGTCAGGAGATCTCGGGCGCGACCACCTCGTCCCGCTCCATCATCAATACCCGGGACGAGCCGCACGCCGACGCCGAGAAGTACCGCCGCCTGCACGTCATCGTGGGCGACTCCAACATGTCCGAGATCGCGACCTACCTGAAGGTGGGCACGACCGCGCTGATCCTGGACATGATCGAGGACGGCCACTTCGACCGCGACTACAGCCTGCAGTCGCC
>DATFUK010000370.1:0-2934 GCA_035260865.1 Candidatus Methylomirabilota bacterium
ACGCTGAACGACTCGAAGTGCACCTGGTGGCAGATGCCGTTACCCGGCTTGGAGAACCAGGCGCCGTACCGGCCCGCCGCGGTCTGGAGATACCGGTGGTCGTCCGAGTTGCGGGAGTCCACCTGGTAGACGTTGTGGTCGATGTAGGCGACCACCTTGGACGGGCGCACGCGCGGGAAGCCCATCGCCTCGAACTGGAGGAACGCCATCGTTCCGTTGGTGTCGGTGAGCAGCGCCTGGTCCACCCGGAGCCCGATCTCCTCGCCGGCGACCGTCTTGCCGGAGACCAGGTGGGCGTCGAGGAGCTTGCGCGTGAGACTCAGGCCCATGCTAGCGCTTTTCGACCGGCACGAAGGGGCGGCGGGGGTGGCCCTTGTAGTCGGCGCGGGGGCGGATCAGGCGGTTGTCGTCGTACTGCTCGAGCAGGTTGGCGGTCCAGCCCGCGATCCGCGAGGCCGCGATCACCGGGGTGAAGAGGTCCACCGGGATGCCGATCGAGTAGAAAAGCGGCGCCGAGTAGAAGTCCACGTTGGGGATGAGACGCTTGGTGGCCTGCACCTTGGCGTGGAGCGCGACCGCCAGGTCGTACCAGAGGGCCTGGCCGGACTGGCGGCAGGCCGCCTCGGCGAGGCCCTTCAGGATGGTCGCGCGCGGGTCGCCCGCAGTGTAGACGCGGTGCCCGAAGCCCATGAGTCGCCGCTTCTCGCTCATCGAGCGGTCTACGAAGGCGTCCACGTTGTCGAGCGTGCCGACCTCCAGCAGCGTGCGCATCACCGCCTCGCCGGCGCCGCCGTGGAGCGTGCCCTTGAGCGCGCCGACCCCGCCCGCCACCGCGGAGTGCATGTCCGAGAGGGTGGCCGCGATGACGCGGGTCGTGAAGGTGGACGCGTTCAGCTCGTGCTCGGCGTAGAGCGTGAGGCTTGCGTCCACCGCGCGGGTGGTCACCGCGCTCGGCGCCTCGCCGGTGAGCATGTACAGGAAGTTGGCCGCGTGGGAGAGTTCCTTCGACGGCGGCACCGGGGCGAGACCGCTCCGCACCCGGTGGTGCGCGCAGATCGCGGTAGTGAACTGGCTGGTCAAGCGCACCGACTTGCGCAGGTTGGCCGCGCGCGAGTTGTCGGTGGCGTCCGGGTCGTGCATGCCGAGGATCGCGACGGCGGCCTGGAGCACCCGCATGGGATCCGTGTCGCGCGGCATGAGGGCGAAGGCGCGGATCAGCGCGTCGGGGACGGGCCGCGCGGCCGCCAGCTCCGCCTGGAACTTCTCGCGCGGGGCCCGCGCGGGCAGCTCGTCGTGCCAGAGCAGGTAGGCCACGTCCTCGAAGGTGGCCTGCCGCGCCAGCTCGTCGATATCGTAGCCGCCGTAGGCCAGGCGGCCGTTCCCGCCGTCCAGGTCGCAGAGGCGCGTCTCGGCGGCCACCACGCCCTCCAGACCCCGGATGAGCTGGCTGCCCTCGGTCATCGTTGACTCCTCCCGACGCGGCGAGTATTCCGCGGACGACATACGCGGGCCGGCCTGCGCAGTTGACGGTATACCCGTGCCCCGGCAGAGCGCAAGAGCGTTGGTGGCGTACGCGCGACAGAGTAGAATCGAAGCGGGCGGGACGCATCGATGAGCCACGTCGGATCGAGCCGCTCGGGAGCCGTGGTCGGCGCAGCCGGCCCGCCCGTCCCTTCGGCTCTCGGCGCGCTCCGCCGCGCGTGGCCCGCCTCCGTCGTGCTCGCGTGTACGCTGCTGCTGACCTTCGGCGCGTGGCGCTACGCCGAGCGCACGGTGCGGGCCAACGAGCAGGACCGCTTCGACCGGGTGGTGGCGATGAGTCGTGCCGCGATCGACCGGCGGCTCGAGTCCTACCTGCAGATCCTGATGGGAGTGCGCGCCCTCTTCGCGAGCAGTACCGCGGTCGAGCGCTCCGAATTCCGGTCCTTCGTCACGGGCCTGAGCCTGGACGACCGCTATCCGAGCATCCGGGGCGTGATCTGGGTCCCGCGGATCCCGGCCGGGTCCAAGGCCTCGCACGAGGCGCTCATGCGCCGGGGCGGCGCCCCCGCCGGCTACGAGATCCACCCGGCAGAGGGTCGGGCCGAATTCCATCCCGCCGCGTTTCTCGAGCCCGCCGAGTCGTACGACGCCCGCTGGTTCGGCTTCGACGTGGCCACGCGTCCGGAGAACCAGGAGGCCATGGAGCGGGCCCGGGACACCGGAGTCGCGGCGATGAGCCATCGACTCGCCCTGTTCCGACGGGGCGAGGGGTCCGGCTTCGTCGTCTTCCTCCCGGTGTATCGCGCCGGTCGACCTCCGGCGACGGTCGAGGAGCGCCGGCAGGGCATCGAAGGCTTCGTGGCCGCGACCTTCCGGGCCGACGTCTTGATGGGCGAGGTGTTCGGGGCTGCCCTCGCCGAGCCGGTGGACGTGGAGCTCTTCGATGCGCCCGAGGCGAGCCGGGCCCACCTCATTTACGACCGCGACCCCAGCTCCGCGGGGGGGTCGCGCGAGCTGAGCCGCACCGTGGCGGTCGTGTTCGGCGGCAAGGCCTGGATGCTCCACCTCGCGACGCAGCCCGCCTTCCATTCCTTGGCCGAGCGGCTCGTGCCCTACTGGGTCCTGGGCAGCGGCCTCCTGATCAGCGTCCTCGCTTTCGTGATCACGCTGCTGCAGACCCGCGCGCTCACCGCGGCACGCCGGCTCGGTGTCGATCTGCAGACCGCCGAGCGCCGGCTGCGTCGGGCCAACGAGCGCTTCGAGCTGGCCGCGTCCGCGGTGAGCTCCGCCATCTACGACCTGAACCTGCAGCACCGCACGGTGGCGTGGACGCAGGGGATCACCGAGCTGTGCGGCTATCGCCTGGACGAGACCGACTCGACGTATGAGTGGTGGATCGAGCGGATCCATCCTGACGACCGGCTGCGGGTCCGCGAGCGCTTCCAGACGGCC
>DATFUK010000371.1:0-20192 GCA_035260865.1 Candidatus Methylomirabilota bacterium
CCCGCGCCCGGATGCTGACGACGTGACGGTCAGCGCGAACGAGCTGCTCGCGGTGATGGGGGCCCGGGAGCTCCGGAACGACACCACCGTCTTCACCGGCGTCGGTGCCCCCATGATGGCCTCGGTGCTGGCCCAGCGGACCCACGCCCCGCGCCTGACCATGATGGTCGAGGGCGGCATCATCGGGCCCACCTGGAAGCCGGGGGAGCTGCCGATCTCCACCAACGAGATGCGCGCGGCCTACCGCGCCCAGATGCTCCCCGCCATCACCGACGCGTTCCTGCTCGCCCAGCGCGGCTTCTTCGACGTGGGCTTCATCGGGGGCGCCCAGATCGACCGGCACGGCAACCTCAACACCAGCGCGATCGGCGGCTACGCGCGGCCCACGGTGCGGTTGCCGGGCAGCGGCGGGGCCAACGACATCATCTCCCTCTGCCGCGAGGTGATGATCCTCACCGTCCACGAGAAGCGGCGCTTCACCGAGCGCGTGGACTTCATCACCAGCCCCGGCTATCTCGAGGGCGGCGACGCGCGGCGGCGCGCCGGCCTGCGGTTCGGCGGCGTCTCTCGCGTGGTCACCACGCTCGGCATCTTCGGCTTCCACCCCGAGAGCCGCCGCATGCAGCTCCTGGCCCTGCACCCCGGGACCTCCGTCGAGCAGGTTCGCGAGCACACCGGCTTCGAGGTGCTGGTGAGCCCCGAGCTGACGACGACGAAGCCGCCCACCGACGAGGAGCTGTCCATCCTCCGCATGCTCGACCCCAAACGACAGTTCATCGGCTAGAGGCCCCATGACCGACTTCGGCCTGGCGATTCGCAACTTCGTGGGACCCGGCGAGGTGCCGGACATCCAGGGCGTGTATGCCTACTCGGAGCGGGCGGAGACGCTCGGCTTCGAGTCGCTCTGGGCCTGGGATCACGTGCTCCTGGGTGTCGAACCCTCGTTCCCGATCGTGGACTCCGTCACCATGCTGGGCGCGGTGGCCGCCCGCACGCGGACGATCAAGCTCGGGACCGGGGTGCTGGTGCTGCCGCTGCGCAACCCGGTGGTGGCGGCCAAGGCCCTCGGCAGCCTCGACGTGATCTCGGGCGGCCGCCTGGTCCTGGGCGTGGCCGCGGGCTGGTACGCGCGCGAGTTCGACGCGGTCGGGGTGCCGTTCAAGCAGCGCGGCCGTCAGTTCGAGCGCAACCTCGACATCCTGATGCGCCTGTGGACGCAGGACCGGGTGACGCTCAAGGTGGACGAGTTCAACCTGCGCGAGGCGGTGATGGTGCCCCGCACCGCGCAGCGGCCACGCCCGCCCGTGCTCATCGGCGGCTACGTGGACGCGGTGCTGAAGCGGGCGGGCACGGTCGGCGACGGCTGGCTCACTTACTTCTACACCCCGGAGAGCTTCACCAAGTCATGGGAGAAGGTGAAGGCCTTCGCCCGCGAGGCCGGCCGCGACCCCGCGACGCTCACCGCGACCAACCAGCTCGCGGTTTACGTGGGACGCTCGCGCGAGGAGACCACCGCGGACATGCGGCAGTGGCTCTCCACCGAATGGGACACCGCGGCCTGGAGCGAATCCACCATCGACCACGCCATCCACGGGTCGGTGGCCCAGTGCATCGAGCAGCTGCGCGCCCACGTGAAAACCGGCGTGCACCGGATTATCCTGATCCCGTACCGCTACCGGCCCGAGCAGGTGGAGCGGATCGCCAAGGAGGTCTTGCCCAAGCTATGAGCCAGCCCATCCACATCGACATCAACTGCGACATGGGAGAGAGCTACGGCCGCTGGACGCTCGGTCACGACGAGGAGGTGATGCCCAACATCACCTCCGCCAACATCGCGTGCGGCTTCCACGGCGGGGATCCGCACGTGATGCGCCGGACCGTCGAGCTCGCCATCCAGCACGGCGTCGCGGTGGGGGCGCACCCGGGGCTGCCCGACCTGATGGGCTTCGGCCGGCGCCGGATGGACGTCTCCCCGGCCGAGCTGAAGGACATCCACCGCTACCAGGTCGGCGCGCTGGCCGCCTTCGCCCAGGCCGCGGGCACCCGGATCCAGCACGTCAAGGCCCACGGCATCCAGTACCACATGTTCGAGGAGAACCTGCCGCTCGGGCGCGCCAGCGCCGAGCAGGTCCTCGAGCTGGATCCCCAGATCATCCTGATGACCATGGCCATGACGAAGTACGACGCGGAGGCCCGCAAGGTGAAGGGCGTCCGCATCGCCGCCGAGGGCTTCGCGGACCGGGTCTACGCCGACGACGGCCAGCTCGTCACCCGCAAGCTCGGCAAGGACGCGCTGATCACCGACCCCGCCCGGGCCGCGGAGCAGGCCGTCCGCATGGCCATGGAGGGCAAGGTGCGCACGATCACCGGCAAGGTGATCGACGCCAAAGTCGAGACCATCTGCATCCACGGCGACAGCCCGGGCTCGGACAAGATCGTGGCCGCGGTGCGCGAAGGCCTGGTAAAGGCCGGCGCCATCGTGAAACCGCTCAGAGACTGGCTGCCCCGGTAGCATTTTCCGACGCAGATCCTGCGGGGCGGGGTCGGACCGTCCGAAATGGGTACACTGTATTCCGTTAGTCGTCACCCGCCTCCGGCGGCCCCGCCGGGCGGTGTTCCGTAACTCATCATCGCAGCGAGCCTTTCTCCCCTCCCCGAAATGGCACCGAGTTTGCCCTAGGGTAGATCGGCGCAACCATGGCGGACTACGCGGACGGCAGCAGCGTGAAGGGCGAGAGGCACGGCGGATGCCGGCCCGGCGAAATCAAGTCGGGCGCGGGCTCCCGCGGGCATCGTCTCTCGAACGCTCACGGCCCCCGCGGAACCTTCCGGGAGCGCCATATCGGCCAGATCGCGCGGGCTCACCGGCTCCCGCATCACCAGCGTGGTCTGGACCGATGAGTCAGGCGGAAGCCGGGAACGCCATAGGGGAGGAAATCATGTCAACCACCACGCTGAGACTGCTGAGCGGATCGGGTTACCGGCGCGAGCCGAGCGCGATGCCTTCGGACTCGCAGATCGCGCATGCCCTGTATGACGCGCAGAGTGCCCAAACGCAGCGAAGCCTCGACGAGATCCTGGCCATGGCGCAGCAGAGCTCCGGCTGGACGCAGGTCTTCAAGCAGCTCAAGACGGAAGGCCTGATCGAGGAGCAGACGCTCGGCCACGTGGTGGCCCGCTGGACCAATCGCACGATCCGTACCCGGCGGCCCTCGCTGGCGCCGGTCGAAAACATCTCCGCCTAGCTTCCCGCATCAACCGCTACCGCGCGGCCAGGATCGACTCCAGCCGCGCGGTAGCGCGTTCCCAGTCGAACTGAGTCCCCACGAAGTTCTGCCCCTGCCGCGCGATCCGGGTTCGAAGCTCCTCATCCTCCACCAGCCGGGTGAGCCCCCAGGCCAGCGCGTCCAGATCGCGCCGGGGCGACACCACCGCGGTGCGGCCGTCGATCGCGTAGTCGCGGCAGCCCCCGTTATCGTAGGTGCACAGCGCGGCCCCGCAGGCCATCGCCTCCATCGCGGGCATGCCGAGCCCCTCGTCCCATGAGGGGCACAGGTAGATCGGGCAGCGGCTGTACAGCCACGCCAGGCGCTCCTGGGCCAGGTTCTCGTGGAACTCGGCGAAGGGCAGCTTGCGCGGCGGCGCCTTCACGCCGAAGCCCACCAGGGTGAGCTCGGGGTGGCGCGCCCGCACGCGGGCGAAGGCCTCGAGACCGTCGGCCACGCCCTTCCAGGGGTACTCGTGGAAGAGCATCAGCACGCGGAGGCGTCCGTCGTCCTCGACCGGCACCGGGCGGAAGAGCGCGCCGTCCACCGGGGTGACCACTACCGCGGCCGGGGTGTCGAAGCGCTCGGCCATGATGTCGGCGAGCCACGTGGAGATCACGATCTTCCGCAGCGGGACCCGATAGGTCGCGTCCACCCGCGCGGCCTCCCCGTGATAAAGGCTCTCGTAGTGCTGGATGAAGTAGAACTTGCGCCCGCAGCGGGTCGGCGCCGCCGCCACCGGCTCCACCGACTGCCAGGAGGTGGCGATGACCGCATCGCCGTCGGGCAGCGCCGCTGCGCTCCACTCCGTGACCCACTGGACGCGGGCCTCGAGGACCGGCATCCAGTCCGGGGCGCGCTGGAAGCGATTGCGCCACCACGCGGTCACCGCACCGCGGGCCGGGACGACCAGGGTCACCTCGTGGCCGCCCCGGGCGAGGCGATCGGCGTGGATGAGGATCGCCCGCACCCCGCCCGCGATCCGCAGATGCGGGCAGAGGAACGTGATCTTCATATCGCCATGCTGACCTGCCCGGTGCGCCGGTAGGCGGCCGGGTCCAGTACCACGTTCACGCAGTAGACCTCCCCCGAGCCCAGCGCGCGCTCGAGCGCGGGCCGGAGCTGGCCCGGCTCGGTCACGTGGAGCCCCTTGCCGCCCAGCGCCTCCACCATCCGCTCGAAGCGCGTGAACGGCAGCGAGGTGCCCACCGCCCGCTCGGCCCCGAAGAAGGAGAGCTGTGGGTTGCGGATCTGCCCCCAGCCGCCGTCGTTGCCGATCACCACGGTCATGGGCAGGCCGAAGCGCACCGCGGTCTCCATCTCCATGCCGTTGAGCCCGAAGGCGCCGTCACCCGCGACGAGCAGCACCCGCTGGGCCGGCCGCAGCAGCTTGGCCGCGATCGCGAACGAGGGCCCGACGCCCAGGCACCCGAACGGCCCGGGGTCGAGCCACTGCCCCGGGCGCGACAGCGGCACGATCTTGGACGCGCAGCCCACCACGTCGCCCCCGTCGCCCACCACCGTGGTCTCCGCGTCCACCACCGCGGCGATCTCGTGCGCCAGGCGATAGTGGCTGATCGGCACGTCCTCCGAGCGCCGCTCGGCCATGAGCCGGGCCTGCGCGTCGGCCTCCTTCTTCCGCACCGCGGCCTGCCAGGGCTCGAACCGCGAAGCCAGCGCGCGCGGCAGCGCATCGGCGAGCACGCGCAGCGTGAGCCCGATGTGGCTCGCGAGGCCCATCGCCAGGGGACGGTTGCGGCCCAGCTCCACCGGGTCGCAATCCACCATCGCCACCTGGACGTTCTCCGCGAAGGACGGCGGGCGGCCGTAGCCCAGGCGGAAGTCGAGCGGCGTGCCCAGCACGAGCGCGACGTCGGCCTGGCCCAGCGCGAAGCCGCGGGCCTGCGCGAAGGCCTGCGGGTGATCGTGCGCCAGGCTGCCGCGCCCCGCGCCGTTCATGAACACGGGCACACCCGCCCGCTCGGCCAGGGCCGCGAGGTCCTTGGCCGCGTCGTCCCAGTAGACGCCGCTGCCCGCCACGATCACGGGCCGCTCCGCGCGGGCCAGCAGCGCGGCGAGCTCCTGGACGGACTCGGCATCGGGCGCGGTCGGGCGCCGGTGCGCGTAGGCGGTGGGGATCGGCGCCATGCGGTCCTCCACCACCGTCAGCAGCAGGTCCACCGGGATCTCGACGAAGACCGGGCCCGGCCGCCCGGTCAACGCGTGCCGGATCGCGGTGGTGAGCACCTCCGGGATCTGACGGGTCTCGCTCACCGTCCACGAGCCCTTGGTGATGGGCCGCAGCAGGTCCACCTGCTCCACCTCCTGCAGCGAGCCCAGCCCGCGCAGCCCGAGCGGGGCGGCCCCGCCGATCAGGAGCACCGGGCTGCGCGCGGAGTACGCGTTCGCGATCCCGGTGACCGCGTCGGTGACGCCGGGACCGGCCGTCACCACCGCCACGCCGATATTGCGGGTGAGCCGCGCGTAGGCGTCGGCGGCGTGCGCGCAGGCCTGCTCGTGGCGCATGTCCACCACCTGGACGTCCTCGGTGATGCAGCCGTCGTAGATCGGGAGGATGTGGCCGCCGCACAGCGTGAAGACGTGGCCCACGCCCGCCTGCTTGAGCGTGCGCGCGACGAGGTGCCCCCCATTCAGCTCTGACATGCTAGGCGAGATCCGCCATCGCTAGGCCGGCGACGCGGTCGGGAAGTGCACGATCTCGAGCTTCAGCCGGTCCGGGTCCTCGAAGAACACCGCGTAGTAGCCGGGCCGGTACTCGGGGAATTCGCGCGGGGTACCGTAGAGCGCGGCGAGCTTGCGCGGGGCCATGAACTCGGCCTGGAAGCGATCCACGTCCTCGCGCCGGTCCACGCGGAAGGCCAGGTGGTTGAGACCGGCCCGCTTGCGGTGAAAGCCAGGGCCGGTGTGCTCATGGGCCGCCGCGCCCACCCAGATGTCGGTCCCCCGGCCGGAGAAGCCGGCCATCGCGTCGGCCTCATAGACCGTCCGATACTCGAGATAGGCCAGGAGCGCCTTGTAGAACGGCAGCGACCGCGCCGCGTCGGCCACGTTGACCTGCAAGTGGTAGAGCTGGGCCTTCACCAGAACTTCTCCCACTTGACGCTCTTGCGATCCATGCCCTTCTTCACGAGGACATCGCGCACCTTGTTGATGGTCTCCCCGCCCCCGCACACGTAGACGACCAGCTTGTCCACGCCGTACACGAGGCGCTCCACCGCCTGGGCGGGCTCGCCCTTCTCCCCCCGCCAGGTCGCGGGCGGCTCGCGCAGCACCGGCAGGTAGGAGAAGCCCGGGTAGCGGCGCGCGAGCGAGCGGAAGTCCGCGTCGTAGACGAGCCAGCCGGGGTTGCGCGCCCAGTAGATCAGCGCGGTGGCCCGGCCGTAGCCCGTCTCGTAGAGGTGACTCAGGATCGAGCGGATCGGGACGATCCCGATCTCCTCGGCCACGAAGACCGCGCGGCGCGGGTCGGCGCGGGTGAAGACGAAGCCGCCGGTCGGGCCCTTGAACTGCACCGGGTCCCCCGGCTTGAGGTCGCGCGCCCACTGCGAGCCGATCCCGCCGGGGGCCACGTCGATCGAGAGCGTGAATCCACCCCGGCGGGTGGGGGGCGAGACCATGCTCCACGCGCGCACGATCTTGGGGCCGAAGGGCACCGAGATCCACTGTCCCGCGTCGAAGGTGAACTCGGCGGGCTCGAGCACCCGCAGGTCCACCTCCATGATCTCGGGCGTCACCGCACGCACCGCGGCGACCTCCGCCTTGCACTCGCGCGGCTTCATGCCACCGTCTGGAAGCGCGGGATGACCTCGCTCGCGATGGCCTCGAGCTGCTCCCGCTCGTCCTGGGGATCGCCGATGGGGTTCATCACGAAGTAGTGGCAGCCCGCGCGCGCGAAGCGGTCGAGCTGCTCGGCGCACTGCTCGGGCGTGCCGATCACCCCGTACTTGCGGGCGAGCGGCCCGAAGTCCTGCGCGTAGCGCCGCGAGAGGATCCGCACCCAGCTCCGCTCCGCGCTCTCGTAGTCCCGGCCCACCGTGATGAACGTGAGGTGGGCGGCCACGAAGCCGTCCAGGCGACGGCCCGCCTGCTCCGCGGCTTCGCGGATCTTGGCCAGGCTCTGGGCAAACCGCTCGGGCTGGACGACGTAGGACACCCAGCCGTCGCCCTGGCGCCCGGCCCGCTTCAGCGCCGCGTCGGAGCGGCCCCCGACCCAGATCGGCGGCCCCGGCCGCTGCACCGGCTTGGGATCGATGCTCACGCCCTCGAACTCGGTGAAGCGGCCCTTGAACGAGGCCGGGGTGTCCCGCCAGAGCGCCCGCACCACCTCGATGCCCTCGGTGACGCGGGCCCCGCGCTCGGTGTGGGGAATGCCGCAGGCCTCGAACTCCTTCGGGTTCTCGCCGCCCACCCCGACCCCGAAGATCAGCCGGCCGCCGGAGAGCGCGTCGAGCGTGGAGGTGATCTTGGCGACCATCGCGGGCTGGCGGAGGGCGAGCAGGTAGACGCCGCTGCCCAGCTTGATGCGCGTGGTGATCCCCGCGTAGGCGGCCAGCAGCGTCAGCGACTCGTAGATCGGGCCATGGAACGACACGTGGTCGCCCGTCCACAACGAGTCGAGGCCCAGCTCCTCGCAGCGCCGGGCGAGCGCGAGCTGCTCCTCCGGCGGGTGGAGCGAGAGGAACGCGCCGAAGGTGGCTTTGCGAGGTGCAGCCGAAGGCGAGCCGAGCGGATTCGTGGCTCTGCGATGTGCAGTCGAAGGTGAGCCGAGCGGATCCATGCTCCGGCTAGCGGGGGAAGGCATCCTTCACGCCGCCGTCCACCGTGATCGTGCAGCCCGTGGTCTTGGCCGAGCGGTCCGAGGCCAGGAAGAGCACCGCCTCCGCGACGTCCTCCGGCAGGATCGGCCGCGCGAGGATATTGCGCTTGCGGTAGAAGTCCTCGAGGTCATCCACCGAGATGCCCTGGGCCCGCGCGCGCTCACGCCGCACGTCCTCGGACCAGAGCTTGGAGTCGCGAAAGACCGCGTCCGGGTTCACGATGTTCGACCGGATCCCGTGGGGCCCGCCTTCGAGCGCCAGGACCTTGGCCAGCTGGGCCTCGGCCGCCTTGGACGCGGAGTAGGCCGAGAAGTCCTTGCCGGGCGACATCACGTTCTTGGTGGCCACGAAGACGAACGCCCCGCCCAGGCCCTGGGCCTTCAGCACCCGCATCCCCTCGCGCGCCACCAGGAAGTGCCCGGTGGAGTTCACCGCGAAGGAGCGCTCCCAGTCGGCGAGCGCCATGCGGTCGACCGGGGAGGAGTGCGCGGTCCCCGCGTTGGAGACCACGATGTCCACGCCGCCGTAGGTCAGCACCGCGGTCTCGAAGGCGTCGCGCACCGAGGCCTCGCTGGTCACGTCGAGGCCGAGCCCCACCGCCCGTCCGGAGCCCACCGCGCCGACGATCTCCTCGGCCGCCTTGCGCGCGCCCGCCGCGTCCAGATCGGTCACCACCACGTGCGCACCCTCGGCGGCCAGCCGCTGGGCCGCCGCGCGCCCGATGCCGCTGGCCCCGCCGGTGACCAGCGCGATGCGGCGGGCCAGCTCCTTCTCGGGCGGGGCCAGCGAGAGCTTGTAGAGCTCGAGCGGCCAGTACTCGACGTCGAAGGCGTCCCGGGCGGTGAGCGAGACGTAGCCGCCGAACGAGGTGGCCGCCCCCAGGACCGAGATCGTGTGGTGGTAGATGTCGTTGACGATCCCGGCGGTGCGCCGGTCCTTGCCGGTGGCGAAGAGACCGAGCCCGCCCACCACGACGACCCGCGGGAACGGGTCCGTGAGCTTCGCCCCGCCGGTGTTGTGCGCCTCGAAGTAGGCGGTGTAGTCGGCGACGAAGCGCTCCACCGCGGCGGTGACGCCGGCGCGCACCGACTCCGGATCCGCCGGGTTCTCGACCGGCGCGAAGCAGGGCAGCCGCTTGGTGAAGATCGTGTGGTCCGGCGTGGCCGGCCCGATCCGGCAGAGGGCCTCCGCCTCCCGCGAGCCTGCGAACTCCAGCAGGTCCGGCGCATCGTCGAAGAAGAGGACCTGGCGCCGGTCCCGCCCGACCAGCCCGCGCAGGTGCGGGGCCACCGCGAGGGCGACTCGGCGCCGCTCCTCGGCCGGCGGGCTCGCGAGCGCGGCGCCGCCGAAGCGCGCCCGGCCCCGCGCCCGATGGGCGATCGCCTCCTCGGCGCGGCTGATCAGCTCGATGGTGGCGAGGTAGGCCTCCTTGACGGTGGCGCCCCAGCAGATCGTCCCGTGCTTCTCGAGCAGCAGGGCGCGCGCCTTCGGGTTCGCCGCGAAGGTCTGGGCGACCTCGCGCGAGATCAGGAACCCGGGCCGGCGGTACGCGAGCGGGATCACCTCGTCACCGTAGACCTCGCGGAGCACGTCGCGGCTGCGGTCGTTGTTGGTGAGCGAGACGACCGCGTCCGCGTGGGTGTGGATCACCGCGGTCGCGGGCAGGAAGCCGTGGAGCAGGGTCTCGATGGACGGACGCGGGCTCGAGGGCTCCTGCAACGCGTGGGCGAGATAGTCCACCATCTCCTGGTCGCCCATGTCCTGCCGCTCGAGGAGGGCCAGCACGTCGTCCATCCGGACGCCGGGGAAATCCTTCGTCGCGATGGACTTGAGGTCGGAGCCGCTCCCCTTCACGCGCAGCACCCGCGTCGGCCGGTTCCGGTGATCCCGCTCGTCCTGCTTGACCGAGGTATTGCCCCCGCCCCACACCACGAGCGTGGTCTCGGCCCCGATCAGGCGGGACGCGTAGACGAGGAGATCGAGCTCGCTCCTGCCCTGCGCGTCCGCATCGCTCCATCGGGAGTTCATGGCGCCATCACCATACCCGAAACTTCCCGGCAAATCACCTGGCGCCGCGCCGAGGGGCGGAGCGCGGATTGACACCCCCGCGCGCGCCTCCTATCGTAGCCGCGTGACCGCGTGGACGCGGCGGGGCCTCGCGCTGGGCGCCACGCTGATCTTGATCGGGCCCGGCGCGCCCGCGCCCCGGACCGCCCGCGCCGACGGGGTCATGCTCATCCAGGCCGGCGCGTTCTGGATGGGCCGCGACGACGGCGCCCCCGACGAGGGGCCGCTCCACCGCGTGTTCGTCCGCGACTTCTGGCTGGATCGGCACAAGGTCACGAACCGGGAGGTCGCGCTCTTCCTCGAGGCGCGCGGGCTCCGGAGCGCCGAGGGGGCGGACTACTTCGACGCCGGCGACCCCGACGCCCGCATCCACCGCCGCGACGGCCGCTTCATTGCCGACCCCGGTTTCGAGGACCACCCGGCCGTGGAGGTCTCCTGGTACGGAGCCCGCGACTACTGCCTCTGGCGCGGCCGGCGGCTGCCCACCGAGGCGGAGTGGGAGAGGGCGGCGCGGGGGCCGGACCGGCGCCGCTATCCCTGGGGCGAGGACCCGCCCGGACCGGAGCACGCGGTGTTCGGACGTCCCTACAACGCGACCGAGCGGGGCGACCAGCGCCCGGCGGGCACCGGACCGACGGGGGCCCAGGACCTCCTCGGCAACCTGCGGGAGTGGACGGCCAGCGAGTATCGCCCCTACCCCTACCGCCCGGATGACGGCCGCGAGACGGCCGAGCCCGGTGCGAGGCGGGTGGTACGCGGGGCCAGCCACGACGATCCCGAGGAGACGTTGCGGGTGACGATCCGGCGCTTCTACTCGTATGATGGACCCCATCGCGGCCTGGCCCGTGGGCACCACCACGTCGGGTTCCGCTGCGCGACTTCGGAAGACCTGGGAGGATACTGACGCGATGAAAGGCCTGATGATGGACTACCCGCTCACCCTCACCCAGTTCTTCGAGCGCACGCGCCGGCTCTTCCACCGGAAGACCATGGCGACGCGGGTGCCCGGGGTGGGGCTGCAGTGGTACAGCTACCGCGACTACGCGGACCGGGTCTGCCGGCTGGCGGGAGCCCTCAAGGGCCTGGGTCTGGCCAAGGGCGCGCGCGTCGGCACCTTCGCGTGGAACTCGCACCGGCACATGGAGGTGTACTTCGCGGCGCCGCTCATGGGCATGGTGCTGCACACCGTGAACATCCGGCTCTCTGCCCAGGACATCACCTACATCGTCAACCACGCGGGCGACGAGGTGCTGATCGTCGACGCGAGCCTCTGGCACATCCTCGAGCCGATCCGCAAGGATCTTACCACCGTCAAGCACGTGATCATCATGAAGGACACTCCGGACGCGGCGATGCCCCCGGGCGCGATCGACTACGAGCAGCTCGTGATGGCCACCGCGCCGGTCACCGAGTGGCCGCGCGTCGAGGAGACCGACGCGGCCGGCATCTGCTACACGTCCGGGACCACCGGGCACCCGAAGGGGGTGCTCTACACCCACCGGGCGATCTACCTGCACTGCTTCGCCTCGTCCACCGTGGACGTGCTCGGCATCTGCGAGCGCGACGTGATCCTCCACATCGTGCCGATGTTCCACGCCAACGCCTGGTGCGTGCCGTTCGCGGGCGTCATGAACGGGTCCACCCAGATCTTCGGGGGGCCCAACCCGCAGCCGCGCGACATCATCGAGATCGTCCACCACGAGCGGGTCACGGTGGTGGGCGCGGTGCCCACCGTCTGGATCGCCATCCAGGGCATCCTCGAGAAGGAGCCGCAGTGGGACATCTCCTCGATCCGCTGCATCCCGATCGGGGGCTCGGCGGCGCCCCGGAGCCTGATCGAGCTGTTCGACAAGAAGTACGGGGCCTACATGCTCCACGCCTGGGGCATGACCGAGATGACCCCGCTCGGCAGCGTGTGCCGGCCGCGCTCCTACATGGACGCGCTGCCCGAGGACGAGCGCTACGCGGTGCGGGCCAAGCAGGGCGCGCCGGTCGCCGGCGTCGATATGAGAATCGTCGACGACGCGGGCACCGTGCTGCCGTGGGACGGCAAGAGCGCGGGCGAGATCCAGGTGCGGGGGCCGTGGGTGACCAGCGGCTACTACAACAACGCGGAGGGGGCCGCCCAGTTCACCGAGGACGGGTGGTTCCGCACCGGCGACGTGGCCTCGCTCGACCCCGACGGCTACATCCAGATCACCGACCGGACCAAGGACCTCATCAAGTCGGGCGGCGAGTGGATCTCGAGCGTGGACATGGAGACCACCATCATGGACCACCCCAAGGTGCTGGAGGCCGCGGTCATCGCGGTGCCGCACGAGCGCTGGGTGGAGCGGCCGCTCGCCTGCATCGTCCCCAAGCCCGAGTTCAAGGACGCCCTCACCGCCGCCGAGATCATGGAGTACCTCAAGCCCCGCGTGGCCAAGTGGTGGCTCCCCGACGGGGTCGTCTTCATCGACGCGGTCCCCAAAACCAGCGTCGGCAAGTTCGACAAGAAAGTCCTCCGCGAGCGCTTCAAGACCTGGCCGCCGAAGTAGGGGGCCTAGCAGCGCCTGGTGAGGGCGGGCCAGTCTTCTCCGCGGAGAAGCGGCTCCGCGGGGCCGCTCGCGGTCGCCGTGAGGGACTTGAGGCGGGCGATGCGCTCCTCGGGCATCGGGTGCGAGGAGAGATACGTCAGCGCCCTGGGCTGGGCGCCCTCCTCCTTCTGGATCTTCTCGAAGAAGGCGATCATTCCCGCGGGGTCCACCCGGGCGGCCAGCAGCATCTTCATGCCCTCGACGTCGGCCTCTTCCTCCGCGCGCCGCGAGTAGCGCAGCTCGCCGAGCGTGCGGGCGGTCTGGAGCCCGTACGCGAGCGGGCCCGTCACGTCGCCGGTCAGCGCCATCAGCAGGAGCCCGGTGCCCACGTCCTGGATCACCGCGCGCGTGGTGTGGCGCCGCAGGATGTGCTGGAGCTCGTGGGCCACGACGCCCGCCAGCTCCTCGGGCGTGCTCGTTCGCTCGAGGAGCCCGTGGAAGATCACCACGTGGCCTCCGGGCGCGGCCAGCGCGTTCACCACCGGCCGGTTCACCACGTAGACCCGCATCGTGTAGGGCGACGGCGGCCCCGCGGCCAGGAGGCGCGCCACGATCGCGTCCATCGCCGCGCCCAGCGCCGCGTCGCCGCAACGACGCTCGGACGGCGCCAGGTAGGTCACCGCGGACCGGCCGAGGGTCTCCTCCCAGGCCACCGGCACGCGGGGCGTGACGAGCGCGGCCAGCAGGGGAATGCCCCATAGGTAGATCGCGACGGTCGCCGCGAGCACGCCGCCCGCCGCCACGATCGTCCATCGCAGGCGGGCGGCGCGTCGCCGCGGGTCGTGGAAGCGCGGGCCCACGTGCGGCGCGACCTCGTGCAGGCTCTGGAGGAACGCGGCGTCGGCGATCAGCAAGGTCTCGGGCAGCTCCCCACCCCGCTCGAGCCGCACCTCTTCGCCCGCGTAGGCGCCCTGGGTCTGGCGCAGCTCGCGGTAGGGCCAGAGACGCGTCCCGCCCTCCGCGGTGGTGATCTCGAGGCCCTCCCGCATGAGGCGGACGCTGGCGGGCTGGCGCGCCGCGGTCCGGCCGTCGAGGTAGCGGCCCGGCCAGTCGGTGCGCATCAGGACGGAGGCGGCCCGTGGATCAGGCGAGGTCGAAACCGGAGTCGAAGAAGCCGGAAAGCCCCTCGCCCATGGCCGAGACGTGCTGCGCCTCCTGCTGGATGGTCGCGAGATCGAGAATCCCCAGCAGGGCGAGGTTGCGGAAGGCGAAGTGGATGTTCCGCACGCGCACCCACGGCCAGGCGATGCCGACCGTGCCCACGAGCAGCAGCGCGTTCACCGCCCAGAGGCCCAGCAGGGCGCGGCCGGTCACCGTGCAGGCGAAGCGCGCCGCACCGAACGTGGTGTGATTCCAGAAGTACCGTCGCTTGCGCGCGACGTACCACACCCAGGACAGCCCGAGCGTCGGCACCGTGAGCAGCGCGGCCTGCACGTAGACCCAGAAGAGATCCCGCCCGCGTCCCGCGAAGCCGAAGCGCTCGCTCCCGAAGTACGAGTTCGAGATCATGAACGCCTGCCGCTTCACCAGGAGCACCGGGTAGTAGAGCCCGAGCGTGATCCCGGTGAGGAAGGTACCGACGAGGACGATCTTGATCAGGTCCCACACGCGCCCGCGGAACGAGAAGCGGATGCCGCGCCAGGAGGTCCGGCCGAGCCGGTAGCGGCGCGCGCCCACCATCGCGACCGGGAACAGCACGAACAGCAGGCTCCCGGAGAGCACCCCGGCCGCGACCTTCACCAGCACGGGCGCGTCCAGTACGTCGCGGATGATGTTGAGCAGGCTGATCGGCACGCCGAAGACGAGCGCCGCCTTGAGCGTGCCCAGGAGCAGCTCTCGGCCCGTGCCGTGATAGGCAAAGCGGTCACCCTCGATCTCGGCCTGGCCGAAGAGGTACAGCCGCAGGCGCGTCTTGGCCCAGAAGTAGTAGATCCCGACCGTGACGATCGTCAGCAGCGTGTTGACGACGTGGATACCGAAGAGCGTGCCACCGGAGCCGTGGAAGGTCGGGCGCCGCAGCGGCTCGGCCGGCGGCACGAGTGAACTCTCGAGCGGCTCCGGAGGGATCGGAGGAGCCGGCGGAGGCGGCACGACCGGTGGGGGCGGCGGAGGCGGAGGTGGCGGTGTGACCGGCCGGCCGGGAGCGCGGCTCCCAGCGGGCCCGGGCTTGCGGAAGAACGACGGCCGCCCGGGATCTTGCCCGTCCACCATACGCCCCGACTATGGGCGGAAGCAGCGCGGCGAGTCAACTTTTGAGGGTCAGGTGAGGATCAGGCACCCCCGCGGTCGCTGGCGGCGAAGCGCTCCAGGTGGTGCTCGGCGTCGCCGAAGAGCTGGCCGATCATCGTGAGCCGCCGGAACGTGTGGCTGATCTTCAGCTCCTCGGTCATGCCCATGCCGCCGTGGAGCTGGACCGCCTCCTGGCTGACGTGCCGGCAGGCGTCCGCCACCTTGATCTTGGCCGCGGAGACCGCGTGGGTGCGCTCGGCGGGCGGCGCGCTGTCCACCTTCACGCACGCCAGACAGGCCATGGACCGCGCCTGCTCGTAGCTGATCACCATGTCCACCATGCGGTGCTGCAGGGCCTGGAAGCTACCGATCGGCACCCCGAACTGCCGCCGCGTCTTCAGGTACTCGAGCGTGGCCTCGTTGGCGTAGCGGATGGCGCCCACCGCCTCCGCGCAGAGCAGCGCGGTGGCGTAGTCGGCCGCGTCCTCGATCAGGGGCAGCGCGCGGCCCTCCTGGCCCAGGAGGGCGTCGGCGGGCACCGCCACGTCGGCGAGCCAGACGTCGGCGGCCCGCAGCTCGTCGATCGTGCGGTACTCCTTGAGGGTCACGCCCTTGGCCCCGCGGTCTACCAGGAACAGGCCGATGCCCGCGGCGTCGGGGTCCTTGCCCGCGGTGCGGGCGGAGACGATGAGGGTGTCGGCGGAGCCGCCATGCAGCACCGCGCGCTTCTCGCCGTTCAGGGTGTAGCCGCCGCCCGCGGGCTTGGCCCGCGTGCCCACGTGGGCCAGGTCGTAGCGGGCGGAGCGCTCGGTGTGGGCGAAGGCCAGGCGGTGCTTGCCCTGGATCAGCGCGGGCAGGATGCGCTTCTGCTGGGCCTCCGACCCGGCGCGGGCGATCAGGCGGCCGCCCAGGCCCACGTTGACCCAGTAGGGCTCGACCACGAGGCCTTCGCCGAGCGCCTCCATGACCAGCATCACGTCCACCGCGGTGCCGCCGAAGCCGCCGTGCTCCTCCGCGAAGGGCACGCCCAGCAGCCCCATCTCCGCGAAGGCCGCCCACACCGTCTCGCTCCACCCGCTGGGCGAATCGACGATCTTGGCCCGCGCGTCGATCGAGTACTCGTTCGTCAAGTACCGCCTGAGACTATCGGCCAGGAGCTGCTGCTCCTCGCTCAGGTCGAAGTTCATAGCCCCAGTGTTGCCTTCGCGATGATGTTGCGCTGGATCTCGTTGGAGCCCGCGTAGATGGTGGCCTTGCGGAGATTGCAGTACCGCGGGGCCAGCCGCGCGGTGAAGTGGTCGAAGTCCATCGCGTCCACCGGCCGGAAGGCCTGGGCCAGCGGCCCCGCGGCCTGCATCATCAGCTCGGTGATGGCCTGCTGGATCTCGGTGCCCTTGATCTTGAGCATGGAGACGTCGGCGCCGGGCGGGCGGCCGCTCCGCCGCATCTGGTCGAGGAAGCGCAGGTTGGTGATCTCGAGCGCCATCAGCTCGACCTCCACGCGCGTGAGCCGGTCGCGGAAGCGCGCGTCCTCCATGAGCGGGCGTCCGTCCTTCATCTGCTCGCCCGCCAGCTCCTTCAGCTTGGCCAGCTCGCGCTTGGACGCTCCGATGCGCCCGGTGCCCATGCGCTCGTAGCCCAGCAGGTACTTGGCCACCGTCCAGCCCTTGCCCTCCTCGTGCACGAGGTTCTCGGCCGGGACCTTGACCTCGTCGAAGAAGACCTCGTTGACCTCCTTGCTGCCGTCCATCAGGACGATCGGGCGCACGCTGATGCCCGGGCTCTTCATGTCGATCAGCAGGAACGAGATGCCGTCCTGGCGCTTGCCGGTGCCGTCGGTCCGCACGAGGCAGAAGATCCAGTCCGCGTGCTGGGCCATGGTCGTCCAGATCTTCTGGCCGGTGACCACGTAGTGATCGTCCTGGCGTACCGCGCGCGTCTTGAGCGAGGCCAGGTCCGAGCCCGAGCCGGGCTCCGAGTAGCCCTGGCACCAGAAGTCCTCGCCCTGGAAGATGCGGGGCAAGTACTTCTTCTTCTGGGCGTCGGTGCCGAACTGCAGCAGGACCGGCGCGCACATCCGGAGCCCGAACGGGATGAGCGGCGGGGTGGCCGCGAATCCGCACTCCTCTTCCCAGATGTAGCGCTGCACGAGGTTCCAGTCGGTGCCCCCCCACTCCTTCGGCCAGTCGGGGGCGACCCAGCCCTTCTTCGCCAGGGTCCGGTGCCAGCGCAGGAGATCGTCCTTCGACAGCTCCTGGTAGCCCTCCATCTTGGCCCGCAGGTCGTCCGGCAGGTTGCTCTTCAACCAGCCACGCACCTCGTCGCGGAAGGTCAGCTCGTCGGGTGAGTAGTTCAGATCCATGTCAGGGCTCCTCGGGAATCGTCGTTGATCGGTCGGCTCGACCGATCGCCATGCTATCGCAGGGCGCGAACGAGGTCCAGCAACCGGCCCAGCGTGGCGAGCCGGGCCGCGAGCCCCTCGCCGCCGGGCTCGACCCGCAGCGTGGTGATGCCGGCGCGCCGGTAGGCCTCGAGGCGCGCGCGCACCATCGCGTCCGTGCCGAGCAGGTTGGTCTGGAGCACCAGCTCGTCGGGCACGCGGGCGGTCGCCTCCTCGCGCCGGCCGTCGAGCCACAGGCGCTGCACCTCGGTGGCCGCGTCCACGTAGCCCGCCCGGCGGTAGGCGTCGTTGTAGAAGTTGTGCTGGCGCGAGCCCATCGCCCCCAGGCTGAAGGCCAGGCCCGGCTTGCGGGGCGGGATCAGCCGCTCCACGTCGTCGCCGAAGGCCACGTAGCCGCCCGCCTGCAGGTCGAGCTGGGCGAGCGACCGGCCCGCGCGGGCCGCTCCCGCCGCGAGGGAGGCGGTGAAGACGTGCCCGTGCTCGGGCATGAACGAGGTGCCGAGCCAGCCGTCCGCGATCTCCCCGGTCATCTCGAGGCTCTTCGGCGAGAGCGTGGCCAGGTAGACCGGCAGGCTCGGCTGGGGCGGGGCCGCGGAGCGGAGGGCCTTGCCCTCGCCGCCGGGGAGCGGCAGCTCGTAGACCTTGCCCTTGTACTCGAGGCGCTCGCCCTTGATCGCGCGCCGGACGATCTCCACGGTCTCGCGCATGCGCTGGACCGGGCGGTCGAAGCGGATGCCGTGCCAGCCCTCGATCACCTGCGGCCCGCTGACGCCCAGGCCCAGCAGGAAGCGGCCGTTGGACATGCCCTGCATGCTCATCGCGGTCATGGCCAGCAGCGCGGGCGTGCGCGTGCCCGTTTGCAAGATCCCGGTGCCGAGGCGGATGCGCGAGGTGCGCGCGGCCATGAACGCGAGCGGGGTGACGCCGTCGTGGCCCCAGGCCTCCGCGGACCAGACGTCGTCCACGCCCAGGCGCTCGGCCTCGGTCACGTAGGCGCTCGCCTCCGCCCAGTCGGTCTGGGCGAGCCGCAGCGAGATCGAGACGCGCATCAGGCGGGGCGCGACGCCCCGAAGGCCGTCGCGATCTTCTGGAGCTGGCCGGCGTGATCGAGATCGTGGAGCCGGGTGAAGAGCAGCGTCTCTCGCCAGGTCAGCGGGCCGAACATCGGATGCTCGATGCGCGCGTCCGGGCTCGCGGTGGGATCGGCGGCGAGCACCTTCGCGAACAGAGCGCCGCGCTGCTCGGCGAGGAGACGACACCACGCCTCGGCCGAACGCGCCGGTGCGCCCTCGATCCCGCGACCCCCCGTTCGCGGGAGCGGCGGCCCGCCGTCGACCACGCTCACGATGCTGCCGGCGAAGTAGAGGTCGGCCGCCAGCACGTGGGCCATCACCTCGTTGCCGCTCCACTCCTCGGGCGCCGGGCGCTCGCCGAAGCGCGCCGCCGGCACCCCCGCGGCGGCCGCTTTCAGATCGGCCATCGCCTGCTGCACCTTCTCGACGATGGCCGCGGGGCTCAGCTTGGCCCCTTGAGCGACCAGATACCCCCGGATCCGCGCCCGCTCCTCATTCATGGCGCCTCGGACTCTATCCCGCCCCCGCGCCCCCCGCAATGGGGTCAGGTCTTGAAATACGACATTCCGCGCGAGCAGCCTTCGCCGAGTTGCGGCCAAATGTCGTATTTCAAGACCTGACCCCGATCTAGACGCCGAGGGTGAAGAGGAAGGCGGCGATCACACCTTGGACTTCGAGGCGGTGGGTGCGGTTGGGGAAGTGGGGGCCGCCCTGGACCACGTGCAGGCGGGCGCCCGGGATGGCGGCGGCCACGCGCTCGGACATGGCCACGGTCGGGAAGCTGTCCTCCGAGCCCGCGATCACCTGGACCGGGCAGCGGATGCGCGTGCAGTCCTCCAGCCACTCGCTCCGGCTATAGGTCTCGTCGAGCAGCGCGAGCAGCGAGGGCACCGAGTGCCGGCGCAGCGCGCCGGTCAGCCCCGCGTATCGATCGGGGCGCGCCTTGAGCCGGGCCAGCGCGTCCTCGCCCATGCGCAGGCGCACGTTGGCGTCGAAGTACTCCTCGAAGCGCCCCGCCTCCACGAGCGGCCGCTGCCGCGCCCACCAGGCCTTGTCCTCGTCGGTCGGGACGAAGGGCGGCCCGCTGATGGAGATGACCGCCCGCGCGCGCTCCGGCATGTGCGCCGCGATCCACAGCGAGAGCGCCCCGCCCATGGACGCCCCGCCCCACACCGCCTCGCGAATCCCGAGCCCGTCGAGCCACCCCAGCAGGTCCTCGGCCTTGCGCGCGTAGGTGTAGTCCTCGACCCGCTCGAAGCGCGAGGAGAGCCCGTGGCCGCGCGTGTCCGGGAAGAGCGCGCGCACGCGGCCGAAGAAGGGCTCGAGATCCGCCACCATCACCGAGGAGTCTTCCACCGAGCCGCCGTGGATCCACACGATGACTGGAGTGGAAGCGGACGGGCCCGCGCCGAGTCCGGCCTCCCGCCAGTGCAGGCGGACACCGGTGGGCAGGACGACTTCAGGCAGGACCGATCCTCTTCTCCAGGTAGCGCGCGTAGCGGGACATGGAGTAGGTGCAGATCCAGTAGACCCCCGCGATGAAGAGATAAATTGGGAACGGGCGGATCTCGCGGTTGTTCACGACCTGGGCCGCCTTGGTCAGGTCCATGAAGCCGATGATGGAGGCGAGCGAGGTGTCCTTGAAGAGCACGATGAACTGGGTGACCAGCGACGGGATCATGTTCTTGAGCGCCTGGGGCAGGATCACATAGCGCATCCCCTGCGACCCGCTGAGCCCGAGC
>DATFUK010000372.1:0-7321 GCA_035260865.1 Candidatus Methylomirabilota bacterium
CCGCCGGTGCACGCGCACCCGCTGCAGCGCGTCGCGGATCTTCTGGATGCGGTGCCGGATGATGCGCCGGTCGGACTCGATCTGCATCTCGCCCGGCCCCCGCGTGCCGATGCCGCCGCCGGTGCGCTCCAGGTGCTTCCATTGCCCCACGAGGCGGGGCAGCAGGTAGGAGAGCTGGGCCAGCTCCACCTGGAGCTTGCCCTCCATGGTGCGGGCCCGCTGGGCGAAGATGTCGAGGATGAGCGCGGTGCGGTCGATCACCCGCACGCCGAGCGAGCCGCCGAGGTTGCGCTCCTGGATGGGCGAGAGCGAGTCGTCGGAGATCATGAGGTCGGCGCCCTCGCGCTTCGAGAGCGTCTTGATCTCCTCGACCTTCCCCTTGCCGAAGTAGAGGCCGGGGGTGGGGGCCCGTCGGTCCTGGGTCGCCCGCCCCACCACGAGGGCGCCGGCCGACTCGGCGAGCCGCCCGAGCTCGTCGAGACTCTCCTCCACCACCACCCGCGGCTGCGTCGGGAGCCGCAGGGCCGCCAGCACCGCCTTCTCGCGTGACCTCACTCGATCAGCCCCTCCCCTGTGATGACCTTGTGCACCGCCTCGGCCGCACCCTGCACCCCGCCCGCCTCGTCCACATCGAGCCAGCGGATCTCCGGCTCGCGCTGGAACCACGTCACCTGGCGCTTCGCGTAGCGGGTGGTGTCGCGGATCATGAGCCGCAGCGCTTCGTCCTCCGTGATCCGCCCGTCCCGCGCGAGCGCGAGCTGCCGGTAGCCGATGCCGTCCATCGGCGGGCGCGCCGCTTCGTGGCCGGCCTCGAGGAGGCGCCGGACCTCGTCCATCATGCCACGGGCCAGCATGGCGCGCGCGCGCGCCGCCAGCGCCGCGTTGAGCGCGGGGCGCGCGCGGCCGAGCCCGATCATGACGAGGCGCCAGGCGCCCTCGGCCGCGGCCCAGTCGCCCGCTCCGGTGTCTCGCGTGACCGTGCCGGTTCCGGCGTGGACCTCGAGGGCGCGCACGACGCGGACCCGATCGTTGGGGTGCAGGCGGCGCGCCGCCTCGGGCGCCACCACCGCGAGACGGGCGTGCAGGGCGGGCGCGCCGTGCTCGGCCGCGAAGCCCTCCAGCGTGGCCCGCAGGCCGGGATCGGCGGGCGGCGCGGGGGCGAGGCCCCGGAGCAGCGCGCGCACGTAGAGCCCGGTCCCGCCGACCACGACCGGCAGGCGCCCGCGCCCCTGCACCGCCGCGATGGCGGCGAGCGCGTCGGCGCGGAAGCGGGCGGCGTGGTACCCCTCGTCGGGATCCACCACGTCGATCAGGTGATGGGGCACCGCCGCGCGCTCCTCCGCGGTGGGCTTGCCGGTGCCGATGTCCATGCCGCGGTAGACCTGGCGGGAGTCCGCGCCGACGACTTCCATCGCGATCTGCCGCGCCAGCCGCACCGCGACCGCGGTCTTGCCGACTCCCGTCGGCCCCACCAGGACGAGCAGCGGGGGCCGGTTCACCACGTGCGGCCCAGCTCCCGCTTGATATCCCTCAGAGACAGGCGGCTGACGATGGGGCGGCCGTGGGGGCAGAAGTACGGCGTCTTCGTGATCGCCAGGTCCGCGATGAGCCGGGCCATCTCCTCGCGCTGCAGCGGGGCGTGGGCCTTGATGGCCGCGTGGCAGGCCACGAAGGACAGGGCGCGGTGCAGGAGCGGCTGAGGCTCGCCCTTGCGCGGGCGATCGACGTCCTCCACGAGCGCCTCGATCAGGCGCCGCGGCTCCTGCCCGCGGAGCAGCGCGGGGACCGCGCGCAGCACGACCGTGGAGCCGCTCCAGCCCTCGAGCCGGAAGCCCAACCCCTCGAGCGTCTCGGTCCACTCCTGGACCAGCGCGGCCTGGCCCGCCCCCAGCTCCAGCGGCTGCGGGAAGAGCAGCTCCTGCGAGGCCAGCGGTCCCGCGTCCAGATCGGCCAGCAGCCGCTCGAACAGCACGCGCTCGTGGGCCACGTGCTGGTCCAGGAAGAAGATCTCGTCGTCACTCGCGGTCACTATGAACGTGTCCTGGAGCTGGCCGATCACCGCGCCGAAGTTGGCCGTCGTGAACTGTGCCGAGGTCTCGTGAAAGAGCAAAGTCTGGCCGGCAGGAGCCGCATTGTCAGCGGACTGGGGGAGTGCGGGGGCCATTTCTGGGCCCCCGCTTTCAATAGAGAAGCTTCCGGTGGTATCGCCTGACGCGCGATCATTGGCCACGGCACCCGTGAGGCCGCGTTGGGCCTGGACCACCTGAGCTTGACGGAGGGCGTCCTGCACGGCGCGGTAGAGGATCTCCTGGATCTGGCGCGGGGAGCGGAAGCGGACCCAGGCCTTGGTCGGGTGGACGTTGACATCCACTTCCTGGGGCGGCAGCTCGAGGTGCAGCACCGCGATCGGGAACTGGTCGCGCGCCAGCAGCGGCCGGTAGGCCTCGATCAGGGTCTGGCTGAGCTGGGTGTCGCGCACGGGCCGCCCGTTGACGATGAGCACGATCTCGTCGCGGTTGCCGCGGGCGAGCTGGGGCGGCGCGATCAGGCCCGAGACCGCGAACGGGCCGTCCTTGCGCTCCACCTCCAGCAGCTTGCCCGCGCGCTCGAAGCCCCACAGCGCCCCGATGCGGTCGCGCAGGCTCCGCGCCCGTGGCGCGCCGAGGGCGGGCCGGCCGTTGTGCGAGACGCGGAAGTGCACGTCCTGGTGCGCGAGCGCGATGGCCTCGAGCAGCCGCAGAGCCGCCGCCACCTCGCTCTGCGCGCTCTTCATGAACTTCAGCCGCGCCGGCGTGTTGAAGAAGAGATCCTGGGCCTCCACCGTCGTGCCCGCGGGCGCGGCCACCAGCAGTTTCTCGCTCACGGTGCCGCCCTCGCCGCGCACCAGGGTACCGGTGTCGGCGCCGCGCGGGCATGAGAGGACCGAGAAGCGGGTGACCGCGCAGATCGCGGGCAGCGCCTCGCCCCGGAAGCCCAGGGTGGTGATGGCGTCGAGGTCGGCGTCGGTGGCGAGCTTGGAGGTGGCGTGCCGCAGCAGGGCCAGGTCGACCTCGTCGCTCGACATGCCGACGCCGTCGTCGGTCACCCGGATCAGGGCGCGGCCCGCGTCGCGCAGGTCCACCGTCACCTGGGTGCACAGCGCGTCGAGCGCGTTCTCCACCAGCTCCTTCACCACCGACGCGGGCCGCTCCACCACCTCGCCCGCCGCGATCTTGTTGACGAGATGATCGGGCAGCCGCCGGATCCGCGAGCCGCTCACGGGCGCGCCTTGAGCCGCTGCTGCCAATCCGCGAGGAGGTTCAGGGCCTGCAGCGGGGTCATCGCGCCCAGGTCCAGCGCGCCCAGCTCCCGCAGGAGCGGATCGTGGGCGGGCGGGAAGAGCCCGAGCTGGGCGGGCCCGGTCGCGGGGACCTCCGGCGCCACCGCGGCCTGCAGCTCGCTGCGCTCGCGCTCGAGCTCGCCCAGGATGGCCTTGGCCCGCGCGATCACGGCCGGGGGCAGTCCGGCCAGGCGCGCCACCTGGATGCCGTAGGAGCGGTCGGTGCCGCCCGGCCGCACCTTGTGCAGGAAGATGATCTCGTCGTTCCACTCGCGGACCGCCACGTGGAAATTGTGCACCCGCGGCAGGCGCTCGGCCAGCGTGGTCAGCTCGTGGTAGTGCGTGGCGAACAGCACCTTGGCCCCGCGCCCGCGCTCGTGCAGCTCCTCGGTCACCGCCCACGCGATCGCGAGGCCGTCGAAGGTGGAGGTGCCGCGCCCGACCTCGTCCAGGAGAATCAGGCTGCGCTCGGTCGCGTGGTGCAGGATGCTGGCCGTCTCCACCATCTCCACCAGGAACGTGCTCTGCCCGCGCGCCATGTTGTCCTGCGCGCCCACGCGCGTGAGGATGCGGTCCACCAGGCCGAGCCGGGCCGAGCGGGCCGGGACGAAGCTCCCCATCTGGGCCATCAGGGCGAGCAGGGCGACCTGGCGCATGAACACGCTCTTGCCGCTCATGTTCGGGCCGGTGAGGATCATGATCTGGCCGCCCGCCGGATCGAGGCTCACGTCGTTGGGCGTGAACGGGGTGCCCGCCGCCTCCAGCACCGGATGGCGGCCGTCCACGATCTCGAGCGCGAAGCCGTCGTCCACCTCGGGCCGGACGTAGCCGCGCTGGTGGGCCACCTCCGCGAGCGACGTGAGCGCGTCGAGGCTGCCCACCGCGCGGGCGGTGCGCAGCAGCGGACCGGCCTGCGCCGCGACCTCCGCCCGCACCTGGCCGAACAGCTCGAACTCGAGCCGCCCGATGCGCTCCTCGGCCCCGAGGACCCGGCTCTCGTACTCCTTGAGCTCGGTGGTGACGTAACGCTCCGCGCCGACCAGGGTCTGCCGGCGGAGGTAGTCGGCCGGCACCTTGGCGCCGTGCGCGTTGCTCACCTCGATCGCGTAGCCGAAGACGCGGTTGAAGCGGACTTTCAAGGAGGCGATGCCGGTTCGCGCGCGCTCCCGCTGCTCGAGCGAGGCGATCCACGCCTTGCCCTGCCGCGCCGCCTGCTTCAGCTCCCGCAGCTCCGCGTTCCAACCCTCCCGGATCAGGCCGCCTTCCTTCAGGGCGAGCGGCGGCTCGTCCTCCAGCGCCTCTTCAAGGAGTTTCTGAAGGTCGGGCAGCGGAGTGATCTCCTCGGCGAGGGTGCCCAGGAGAGCGCCGTCGAGGGCGCCGAGGGCCTCGGCGAGCCCCGGCAGGCGGCCCAGGAAGCCCCGGAGCGCGATGAGGTCGCGGGCGTGGGCCACGCCCAGGGCCGCGCGGCTGGTGAGCCGCTCCAGGTCCCCCACGCCCTCCAGGCGCCTCCGCAGGGCGTCCCGGGCCGCCGGGTCGTCCACCAGCGCGGCCACCGCCTCCTGCCGGCGGACGATGGCCTCCCGGTCGAGGAGCGGGCGCAGCATCCACTGCCGCAGCAGCCGGGCCCCCATCGGGGTGCCGGTGGCGTCGAGTGTGGCGAAGAGCGAGCCGCGGGTCGTGCGCTCCTGGGCGGTCTCGAAGAGCTCGAGGGTGGCCACCGCGGTCGGGTCCAGCAGCATCGCCTCGCCGGTCACCAGGCGCTGGAGCCGCGTGAGATGCGCCAGGGACTCGCCCTGGGTCTCGCGCAGGTAGGCGAGCGCGGCGCCGGCGGCCTGAAGCCCGGCGGTGAGCGCGCCCACGCCCAGGGCGTCGAGGCCGGCTCCGCGGAAGTGCGACTCGAGCATCTCGCGTGCGGCCCGGGCCCCGAAGGCCCCCCCATCCACGCGGGTGACCGGCACGCCGGCGGGCACCCAGCGCGCGATCCACGCCGCGTCCGCGCTCTGGGCCAGCAGGACCTCGGCGGGGCGGCGCAGGAGCGCGACCTCGAGGAGCGCGTCCCCCGCCCCCGGCTCCTCGCCCACCCAGAAGTCGCCGGTGGACACGTCGACGAGGGCGACCCCGACCGCGGAGGCGGTCGCGTGCGCGGCGAGGAGGAAGTTGTTGCGGGCCCCGTCGAGGAACTGGGTGTCGGTGATCGTCCCCGGGGTGATGACCCGCACCACGTCACGGCGGACGATCTTGCGGCCCTTGGCGGGCTCCTCGAGTTGCTCGCAGACCGCCACCTTCTGGCCCGCGCGAATGAGACGGGCGATGTAGCCGTCGGCGGCGTGATGCGGGATGCCCGCCATCGGGATCGCGCCTTCGCCCTTCTGCCGGGACGTCAGCGTGAGCTGGAGCAGGCGCGAGGCGGTCTGCGCGTCCTGGAAGAAGAGCTCGTAGAAGTCGCCGAGGCGGAACAGCAGCAGGTAGTCCGGGAAGCGGCGCTTCAGCTCTCCGTACTGCCGCATCATCGGCGTCAGCTCGGCGGGGCTTTCCCTCACGTGGAGGCGAGCGCGGCGGCCAGCCGATCGTACGTGGTCTCGAGGGCTTCGGGCAGCACCTTCGTCTCGCCGATGACCGGCATGAAGTTGTGGTCGCCGTTCCAGCGCGGCACCAGGTGGATGTGCAGGTGCCCGAGCACGCCCGCGCCGGCCACGCGCCCCTGGTTGAGGCCCACGTTGAAGCCGTCGGGATGATACGCCGCGTCTACCGCGCGCGTGGCCCGCTGGATCAGGGCCATCGTCTCGCCGAGCTCGTCGGTGGTGGCCGTCTCGATCGTGCCGACGTGACGCGTGACGACCGCCATGAGGTGCGCGGAGGCATATGGGAAGGCGTTCAGGATGAGGAAGGCCCGCGTGCCGCGGTGGAGGATCAGCGACCGGCGGTCGTCACCGGCGGCCAGGGCCGAGCAGAAGACGCACGCGGCCTCGGGGCTCCCGGCGGTCGCGACATAGGACATCCGCCAGGGCGCCCAGAGCCGCTCCACGCGGTCTACGTGTTGACGAGCTCGCGGAGGCGCTTGCCGACCTTGAAGAACGGCACCCGCTTCTCGGGCACGCTGACGCTGTCGCCGGTCTTCGGATTGCGTCCCTTGCGGGAGTTCCGGTGGCGGATGCGGAAGCTGCCGAAGCCGCGCAGCTCGACCTTATCCCCCTTGCCCAGCGCATCCGTGATGTTGTCGAAGACAGTGTTGACGATGAGCTCGGTTTCCTTCTTGGTCAAGCTCGCCACCTTGGCCACTTCCTCGATCAGTTCCGCTTTCGTCATGGGCGACTCCCTTTAGAGGGCCGGCGCTGACAGGCTATCGACGTCGAGACCGTACCACGGTAGGCGAAAGTTTGTCAAGCAACCTGGGTAGTTAGCGGGCACCCCGCGGGGGCCGTGCCGCTAGGGCATCAGGTACAGCGGCTGGCCGAGGGTCTGCATCGAGGGCAGCATGCGTGAGACCGGCCCCAGACCCCATTCGTTGCGCAGCAGCTCGCGCAGCGAGAAGCGCCGCCGCGGATAGATCACCTTCGGCTTCGGCGGCAGCCCCGCCATCTTCGCGGCGGCCTCGATGGCGTCCTCGAGCCCGCCCATCTCGTCCACCATCTTGAGGCCGTGCGCCTGCCGCCCCGAGTAGATCCGCCCCTCCGCGAACGCGCGCACCGCCTGCGGCTCGAGCCCGCGCCCTTCCGCGACCGCGGTGATGAACTGATCGTAGACGTCGTCGAGCAAGGACTGGAGGATGCGCCGCTCCTCCGGGGTCATGGCGCGCGCGAAGTTGCCCACGTCCTTGTAGGCGCCCGCCTTGACCACCACGTACTCCACGCCCACCTTCTTGAGGAGCCCCTCCACGTTGGCCAGCTGCATGACCACACCGATCGAGCCGGTGAGCGTGCCCGGGCTCGCGAAGATGCGGTCGGCCGACACCGCCACGTAGTAGCCGCCGGAGGCGGCGATCGAGCCCAGCGAGGCGACCAC
>DATFUK010000373.1:0-2157 GCA_035260865.1 Candidatus Methylomirabilota bacterium
CGAGGAGCGGCTGGTGGCGGGCGAGGCGGTGGTGGCGGCCGCCGGTGTCGAGCACGGCCTGGTCAACGACTCGGCCGACCTCCTCCTGGTGCTGGTGATGGTCGCGCCGCCACCGCCGCACATGAAGCGCTAGGGGACCCATGGCCGCTCCGGTCCGCGCCGCGCTCATGATCACCTGCCTGGGGGACATGCTCTTCCCCGAGGTCGGCGTCGCCATGGTGCGGCTGCTCCGGCGTCTCGGGGTCGAGGTGGAGTTCCCCCCGGGCCAGACCTGCTGCGGGATGCCGCTCTTCAACTCGGGCTACCACCACGACGCGGCCCTCGTGGCGGCCCGCACCGTGAAGGTCTTCGAGGGGGCGGAGCACGTGGTGGTGCCGTCCGGCTCCTGCGCCTGGATGGTGCGGACCGAGTACCCGGGCCTGCTCAAGCACGATCCGGCGCTACGCGCGGCCGCCGATTCGATGGCCCGGCGCACCCGGGAGCTCTCGCAGTTCATCGTCGAGGTCCTCGGCGTGACCACGATCGAATCACCGTTCAAGGGGAAGGTGACCTACCACGACTCCTGCCACCTGCTCCGCGGGCTCGGCGAGTCGGCCTCGCCGCGCGCGCTGCTGCGCGGAGTGCCCGGCGTGGAGCTGGTCGAGCTGCCGGGAGCGGATGAGTGCTGCGGCTTCGGCGGCTCCTTCTCGGTCCGGCTGCCCGAGGTGTCCTCGTCGATCCTCGCCAAGAAGCTGGCCAACGTGGAGTCCACCGGGGCGAGCTGCCTGGTGGCGTGTGACGCGGGCTGCCTCATGCAGATGGGCGGCGGGCTCACCCGACGCGGCTCGGCGGTGAAGGCGGTGCACCTGGCCCAGGTGCTCGCCGGCGAGGTCGACGGGTGAGCGACGCGCTGCTGCGCACCCCGTTTCCCGAGCGGGCCAGCGCGGCCCTCAAGGACACGTTCCTGCAGGAAGCGCTCAAGATCGCCACCACCAAGTTCATCGACCTTCGCAAGGAGTCGTTCGCGGGCTTCCCGCAGGGCGAGGCGCTGCGGGACCGGGCGCGCGCGATCAAGGAGGCCACGCTCCAGCACCTCGACGTGCACCTGGAGCGCCTCGCCGACAACGTCGAGCGCCTGGGCGGGCACGTGCACTGGGCCACCACCGCCGAGGAGGCGCGCGAGATGGTCCTGCGGCTCTGCCGGGACCGCGGCGTGCGGATGGCGGTGAAGTCGAAGTCCATGGCCACCGAGGAGATCGACCTCAACGAGGCCCTCGAGCACGCCGGGGTCACGCCGGTCGAGACCGACCTGGGCGAATACATCATCCAGCTCGCCCACGAGAAGCCGTCGCACATCATCGCGCCCGCCATCCACAAGACGAAGGGGCAGGTGGCCGAGCTCTTCTCGCGCGAGCTGCGCGGGGAGTTCCCCGCCGATCCGGAAGTCCTGACCGCGGTGGCGCGGAAGGCCCTGCGCGAGAAGTTCCTCCAGGCCGACATGGGGATCACCGGGGCCAACTTCGCGGTGGCCGACACCGGCACCGTGGTCCTCGTCACCAACGAGGGCAATGGCCGCATGGTGACCTCGCTGCCCCGGATCCACGTGGCGCTCATGGGCGTGGAGAAGGTGATCCCGTCCATGACCGACCTCGTGGTGTTCCTGGCCATCCTGGCCCGGAGCGCGACCGGTCAGAAGCTCTCCTCCTACACGACGCTCGTGCGCGGGCCGCGGCGGGCGGGGGAGCTCGAGGGGCCGGAGGAGTTCCACCTGATCCTGCTCGACAACGGCCGCTCGCGCCAGATCGCCTCGACGCTCCGGGAGGCTCTCTATTGCCTCAGGTGCGGCGCCTGCCTCAACGTCTGCCCGGTGTATCGCCAGATCGGGGGCCACGCCTACGGCTACACGTACCCGGGACCCATCGGCATCCTGCTCACCGCGATGCTCAAGGGCAACGAGTCGGTGCGCGAGCTGGCCCACGCCTCGTCCCTCTGCGGGGCGTGCAAGGACGTCTGCCCGGTGCGGATCGACATCCCGCGCATGCTCGTCGAGCTGCGCGAGCACCTCGATCGGGAGAAGATCGCGCCGTGGACCGAGCGGGTGGTGTTCAAGGCCTTCCGGCGCCTGCTCCTGTCGCCGACCGCCTTCCGGCTCTCCGCGACGATCGGGCGATGGGCGCA
>DATFUK010000374.1:0-6760 GCA_035260865.1 Candidatus Methylomirabilota bacterium
GCTCTTCGTGGCCGCCTCGGGCCTGCTCGTCGGGGCCGCGGTGGTGAGCTTCCTGCCGCCCATCAACCTGGGCCCCCGCAACATCGTGGCCTACGTGGCCTTCTTCGAGATCGCGCGGCATCTCATGCGGCACGCCGACGACGCGGCCGAGAAGTACTTCGAGCTCCGTCGCGCCCATCCGCGGGCCGAGGAGTGGGGCGTCGGGGCCGGGCTGCTCGCCGCGGTGGACTGGTTCTTCACCCTGTGCTGCCGCGGGGATCGCGAGGAGACGACGAATGAGGAGACGACGCGTGCGGTGGCGTGAGGCGCTCGGGGTCGCGCTGCTGCTGGGCGCCTCGGCGGCCCCCGCGGCCCCGCAGGGAGGCGAGACCTTCAGCGTGAAGGGGCTCCGCACCGAGAAGGTGACGCTCTACGACTGCAACCAGGACAAGGATAAGCGCAAGGCGATCAAGGACGTGGCCCGGAAGGATTTCCGGGGGCCGTGGTCGGCCACCCGCGATCTCGCCTCGCCGCTCTACCTCCGGGTGCAGGTGGATGGGGGGGAGTACTGCGTGCGCGCGTTCGTGGTCGAGACCGACCGGCCGGTGGCGATCGAAAAGGGCGTGGAGTGCAACGCGATGGTGGCCGGCAAGCAGCCCAAGACCGGGGCCACGCGCGGCGTGGGGGAGTGCGACCGATGATCCGTCGCCTCGGACCGGCGCTCGCGCTGCTCGTTCTGGCGGGCTGCGCGGCAAGCGGCGGGGGCGGGGGCGGCGGGGAAACCCGCGGGGGCGGCGCGCCGGCCTGGCTGGGCGGCAAGCCCGCCAACGTCACCGTCTTCTCCACCGTCAGGCCCGGTCCCTACGAGCCGTCCACGCTGGCCATCGGCGAGGCGAAGGACATCGCCCAGCACCGCGGCGACGGGCTCGGGTTCGTGCGCTCGGCGGTGCTCGAGCAGTACCTGAACGAGGCGCGAGCGCGGCTGGTCGCGGCGGTCGGCAAGACCGGCGTGCCCGGGAAGGTGATGATCCTCGCCAATTCCGCCTTCGTCGCGTTCTCGACCCCCGACGGCAACGTGTACCTGGCGATGGGACTCATCGAGGCCCTCGAGAGTGCCGACGAGGTGTCGGCGATCCTCGCCCACGAGACCGCGCACGTGCTGCTCAAGCACCACACCGCGGACATGCTCGGCGACATGCAGAAGAAGGGGCAGGCCCTCTTCGAGATGGGCGTGGGGGCCAAGGCGGCGCTGAGCGGCCGGGGCACGGTGGCCAAGGGCGACGCCCGGACGATCCAGCAGATGCAGATCGCCACCGACGCTACCGACAAGCTCGTGCTGCCCGCGTGGGGCCGCGGCCAGGAGAAGGAGGCCGACCTCCTCGCGGTGGACCTGCTCGCGGAGACCCACCAGTCCTCGCCCGCGGTGGTCAGCATGCTCGAGAAGCTCCAGGCGTGGGAGAAGGTCACCGCGGAGACCGACGAGGGATTCTGGAACCGCATGGTCCAGACCTCGCAGCGGAACGTCAACGAGGCGATGGGACTGGCGTACCAGAAGATGCTCAGCACCGTGTCGATGAACCATCCCAAGACCGAGGAGCGGATCACGGACAGCGCGGAGTACTTCGAGCGCCACTACGGCAGCCGCGCGCTGGTCGAGCCCGCGAGCGCCCCCTGGAAGGCGCTGCGGGCCCGCCCCGAGGTGGCCCTCGTGCTGCGGAACTACCGGCAGGCCTTCCTGGCCAAGAAGCAGCTCGACCAGGGCAAAGCGCAGGACGCCTACGCCACCGCGCGGACCGCGGTCACCGGCCGCACCGCCACCGACGCGTACCCCAACTGGGTGCTGGCCCGCGCCGCCTTCGCGCTCGGGCGCTCGCGCGAGGGCATCGAGGCGCTCCGGCGCGCGGTCACCTCGACCGAGCCGGTGCCCAACGTGTACGAGGACCTGATCGTGGCGCACGAGGGCGCCGGCAATCTCCCCGCCGCGCTCGAGTGGACCGACCAGGCCTCGAAGACCTTCGGCGGCGCGCCGCGCTGGATGCCGCACAAGATCCGGCTGCTCCGCAAGACGGGGCGGGTGGCGGAGGCGAACAACGTGACGATCGACTGCTCGCTCAACGCCACCGACTGGAAGCGGCTCTGCCAGGAAGCGAACGCGACCCCGGCCGGACGGGCCGCGCGCTAGCCTTCGAGGTCCAGCACCATCGCGGCATGATCGCTGGCCGGGCGGCCGAGCGGGCGCCGGCCCCAGTCGTACCGGAAGCGACGCAGCCGCGGCTGCAGCGCGCGGTTGACGAAGGCCTGGTCGATCCGGAAGCCGTTCCCGCCGTTGGGGGAGAACCAGGTGTATGCGCGCGCGGTGCCCCGCAGGTGGCGGTAGGCGTCCGTCCAGCCCGCCTGGTCGAGCTCCCGCATCCAGCCGTCCTCGATCCGGTTGAACGCGGGGACCTCCTCGTCGAGGCCGATACGGCCGGAGTTCGTATCACCGACCAGCAGAGCGGGGGTGGCCCAGCGCCGCCGCGCGGTCGAGAGCACCGCGTCGAGGAAGGGGTACTTGCGCCCGCCCGCACGATTGGGCACGTGCATCACGCCCAGCGCGAGCGGCCGCGGCGCCAGGACGCGGGCCAGGAGCCAGCGGCACGGCTCGGTCGGCGCGCACGGGAGCCGGAGTCGGCGCAGCGGCCAGCGCGACGCGAGCAGCAGGCCGTTGACCCCGGGCCGCGCGGGATCCGCGGTCGCCCACTGGTAGGGGAGCCCGAGCCGGGCCAGGTCGCGGGCCAGCTCCCCGCTCGGCGGGGTGCCGCGGAACTCGGCGAGCGCGACCGCGTCCGCCTCCCACGCGCCGATCTGGCGCGCGATGGCGGCGGCGCGGACGCCGCCCCCCGCCCGGATGTTCCAGAAGACGACCCGCATGCGTGCCGCGCTACTTGTCGAGCCAGACGTCCTGGAGCCGGCAGCAGTTGTAGGTGACCTGGTTCAGGATCAGGTTCTTCACGTACGGGTAGTGCGCGAAGCGGTCGGTCCGCCAGCCCATGGTCGGCCGGGCCCCGTCGTCCTCGAGCTTCTTCTGGATCTGCCAGACGAGGGCGAGCCGCTTCTTCTGGTCGATCTCCTGCGACTGCTGCTCGATGAGGCGCATCACTTCCTCGTTGCAGTAGTCCCCATAGTTCCGGGGCGAGCCGCAGGCGTAGTTCTCGTAGAAGTTCGCGTCGGGATCGTCCACCCCGAGACCGGTGAGGTTGGTGCCCATGCTGAACTCCCGGCGGGTGACCATCGGGTGCCACTGCGCGGTGTCGATCTGCTTGAGCGTCGCGTCGATCCCGACCTGCTTGAGATCGCTGATCACGAAGGCGGAGAAGTCGAGGTAGATCGCGATCGCGCGCGTGACCACCTCGAGCTTGAGCGGGTTGGCCGGCCCGAAGCCGGCCTCGGCCAGCAGCTTCTTGGCGGTGGCGCGGCCCTCCGCGGCCCCCCCGTAGCCCGGGAGCTGGGCGAGATCCTTCTCGAGCAGGCCCCAGACGCCCCACGGCTTGGGCGCGAGGGAGGCGCCGACCACCGCGAGCCCGCGGTGCACGGTCTGGGTATAGGTGCGGCGGTCGATCGCGAAGCTGAGTGCGCGCCGCACCTTGACGTTGTCGAAGGGCGCCTTCTTGGTGTTGAGCAGGAGGTTCTCGCTCACGTTGCTCGCGGTCTCGCTGAAGACCATGCCGGGCACCGCGCCCTTGAGCTGCTCCATGATGGAGAGCGTGGTCTCGCCCGGGTACGCGATGTCGATCTGGTTGGCCTGGAGCGCGGCCACCCGGGTGCCGCGCTCCACGATGACGGTGTAGCGCACGCCGTCCAGGTAGGGGCGGCCCTTGACGAAGTAGTCCGGGTTGCGCACGAGCTCGACCGACTGGCCGCGCTTCCACTCCTTGAACTTGAAGGGGCCGGTGCCGATGCAGCGCGCGCGGTGCTCGGCTACGGCCACGTGCGCGGGGATCACCGGCGAGTAGCCGGAGGCGAGCATGGCCACCAGGGAGGGCTGCGGTCGCTTGAGCCGGAACACCACCGTGTACGGATCGGGCGCCTCCACCGCGTCCACGTTCGCGTACCATTCTTTTCTCGGGTTGATCCGCAGCTTCGCGGGGGCGTCGGCGGCCTCGCGCACCGTGTCGAAGGTGAACTTCACGTCCTTCGAGGTGAAGGGCTGCCCGTCGTGCCACTTGACGTCTTTTCTGAGGAAGAAGACGAGGTTTCGGTAGTTGTCCTGCCACGACCACTTCTCGGCCAGCTCGGGGACGATCGTCTCCATACGTCCGAGCCGCTTGGTCTGGTCGTAGACGACCAGGTTGCTGTAGCAGGGCATCGCCGGCCAGGTGACCGAGTTGGTCGCGGACTCATGGATCGAGAAGCCCTGCGGCAGGTCCTCGCGCAGCACCGCCCGGAGCACGCCGCCCGGCTTGCCCTCGCGCGCGGCCGGCGTCGGGGCCTGCGCGGCGGCGGGGAGCGCGGTGATGCCGCACCAGATCAGGAGGACGGCGAGGACACGCACGGCGTGGAGCATGAGCGGGTCTCCTTCGAGGCGTGCGATGGAAGCCCCCTCCCCCTGCCCTCTCCCCCGAGGATGGGGGAGAGGGAGGACGGGGGCGGGCAATCAGACGGTGACGGGCTTGTAAACCGGCATGCGCCACTCGGGGAAGCGCTTGTCGGTGCCGCGCACCACGTTCATGTAGGCGGTGAGCAGCCGCTGGGTGATGGGGCCGACGCCACCGTCGCCGAGCGGGAACTTGTCCACCGAGAGGATCGGGGTGATCTCGTAGCCGCTGCCGCAGAAGAAGGCCTCGTCGGCCACGTACAGCTCGGTGCGCGCGATGTCGCGCTGCACCACCTCCATGCCCAGCGCCGGGGCCACCGCATCGATCAGGGTGGTCCGGGTGATGGACTCGAGGATGTCGCTGGTGATGGGCGGGGTCACGAGCTGGCCGCGGCGCACCATGAAGAACGTCGCGCCCGAGCCCTCCGCCACCGTGCCGTGCTGGTTCAGGAAGATCGGCGCATCGTACCCGTCCGCCTTGGCCTGCAGCGTGGCGAGGCGGCCGTTCTGGTAGTTGGCCCCGCACTTGAGGCGAATCGGGATCGCGTTGTCGCTGGTGCGCTGCCAGGAGGTGATGCAGCAGCGGAGCCCGTTGCCCTCGGTGATGCGGGCGCGGCGACGCGGGTTGATGTAGAGCCCGGTCGGGGTGGTCGAGTCGAGCCCGGGGGCGGCCACGTAGGCCACCAGGTGCATGTGGACGTCCTCGTGGATCTCGTTGCCCCGGAGCACCTCCCGCACCGCCTCGTAGAGATCCATGTCGGTGTAGGGGACGGTGAAGCGCATCATCTTCATGGACTCGCGCAGGCGCGCGAAGTGCTCGCCGAGGCGGAAACAGTAGACCTCGCCGTCGGCCTCGTTCCAGTACGCCCGCAGCCCCTCGAACACGTTGGTCGCGTAAAACACGGCCGCGCTGTTGACGGGCAGGACGGCTTCGGCCTGGGGCACGAGCCGCCCGTTCATCCAGATCTTGAGGTCTGTCGCCACGATGAAATCCTCCGTTGTCGGCACCCCTGCGGGGCGGCGCCCGACCGCAGAGAGAATATCACCGATGACGGGCGAGGTGGGAGAGGAGCCCGCGGGTGACCGCTTCGGGGTCCTGGTCGGTGACGAAGTGGCCGATACCCGGGAGGACTTCGAAGCGGAGGGGCCCGGAGACGAAGTCCGCGGTGAAGCGGGCCGCCGAGGGGCCCACGGTGGCGTCGGCGTCGCCCCAGATGTACAGCGTCGGGACCGTGACGGGCCCCACCTCGACCGCGGTGAGGCTCCCCGCCGCCCGGTACCAGGCCAGCGCGGCCTCGAGGGCCGCGGGCTCGCCGAGCACGGAGAGGTACTCGGCCACCGCGGCCTCCGGGACCCCCTGATCGGCGAGCCGGGCCCGCAGCCGGCGCGCCCCGTCCTCGAGGAGCCGGGGGCCCGTGGTCGGATCGTGGAAGATCTTGTGGTGGCGGGAGCGGTGCCGCTGCCCGTCGGCGTCTTCCTTGAACGCGCGGCGGAAGGCCGCGGGGTGCGGGCGCGACAGGATGGTCAGCGAGCGGAGCCGGGCGGGATGGCGGTGCGCGGTGACCCAGCTCAGGTGCCCGCCCCAGTCGTGGCCGACCAGGTGGAACCGCGCCGCGGGGCCGGCGGCCGCGTCGGCCAGGTCGAGGACGTCCTGGACCAGCCGGTCCATCGCGTAGGGATCGAGCCCCTTGGCCGGATCCGGCCGCACCCCGGGGGAATAGCCCCGCTGGTCCGGCGCCACCGCGCGATAGCCCGCCGCGCCCAGGGCGGGGACCTGGTGGCGCCACGTGTGCCGTGTCTGCGGATAGCCGTGGAGGAGCAGAACCAGAGCGCCGTCCGCCGGCCCGGCGGTATCCGCGGTGAACGCCCCTTCGGGTGTCGTTATGACCGTCGGTGTCGTTGCCACGGTGACCCCTTCTTCATATCCGTTATCCGTTCGCCTCGCCTTCGACTGCGTCTCACCCGGCAACTGCTTCGGTCCACACCGTGAACTTGGTCAAGGTGGTGTTGCCGAACGAGGTGGTCAGCGCCACGTCCACCGCGTCGCGGCCGCGGCCCATCAGCACCCGCCCGATGCGCGGCTCGTTGTGCCGGGCGTCCAGGGTATGCCAGCCGTCGCCCAGGTAGACCTCGAGCCAGGCGGAGAAATCCATGGGGTTGGGATCCGGGGGCACGCCGATGTCGCCCAGGTAGCCGGTGGCGTAGCGG
>DATFUK010000375.1:0-3975 GCA_035260865.1 Candidatus Methylomirabilota bacterium
AGGGTCAGGACGAGGGCCCCGGCGGCTGGATTGGTCACCAGCAGGAAACCCGCCACCACCGAGAGGACCCCGTTCACCACGTGAAGCAGGATCCCGGTCCACTTCGATTGATGGAACGCGTACACGGCTTCCATCGCACCCGTGAACAGCAAGAGCCAGCCGAAGAGGAGCACCGACGCGATCGTGGCCACGACCGAGACGGCCACCGAGAACGTCCCGACGAGGATCAGGACGATGCCGAGGGCGAGCAGCCATCCCCACTTCAGCGGCATGTGGACCAGCCCTTCCACTCCGGCTCGGTTGGCCATGGATCGTCTCCCGTGAGTCAGGACCAGGTTTGGGTCGGGTTACCCGGCCGAACCTTAGGCCTCGGGAGGTGCCGTGTCAACGGCGTCTGCCCTTGACCGCCAGGGCCGCTTAGTTTTGGTGCGATGATGGCAGCCGAAGCCACCACTTTGGTACGCTGGAGGCTGCCATGTGGGTCCGGCATCGCTCGCCGGCTGGGCGGTGGATCCTGTTGGTCACGGTCCTCGGCTCGGGCCTCGTGGTGCTCGACGCGACGGTCGTCAATGTCGCGCTCCCCGCCATCGGCCAGGACTTCGGCGTCAGCCTCACGAGCCTTCAGTGGATCGTGAACGCCTACACGCTCACGCTGGCCGGGTTGCTGCTGCTCGGCGGCGCGCTTGGTGATCGCTACGGCCGCCGGCGACTGTTCGTGGTCGGCATTCTCTGGTTTGCCGGGGCGTCCCTGATCTGCGGCATCGCCCCCAGCGCCCCGGCGCTGATCGTGGCCCGGGCGCTCCAGGGGATCGGCGCCGCCCTGCTCACACCGGGGAGTCTTGCGATCATCGAGACGACGTTCCACCCCGAGGACCGCTCGGCCGCGATCGGCGCCTGGTCGGGCCTCGGGGGCGTGATGACCGCGATCGGCCCCGTGGTCGGCGGCTATCTGACGACCGTCATCAGCTGGCGGCTGATCTTCTTCATCAACCTGCCCCTGGCGGTGGTGGCGGCATGGGCCGCCCTGCGGCACCTGCCCGAGAGCCGGGAGGCGCACGCGGCGGGCCGTCTCGACTACCCCGGGGCCGCGCTCGCCGGCCTCGGCCTGGGCGGGGTCGTCTTCGCGCTCACCGCCGGGCCCGTTGACGGCTGGGCCACGCCCCGGGTGCTCGCGACCGGAGTCGGCGGGGTCATCGCGCTCAGCGGCTTCGTCGTCGTGGAGCGTTCCCGCCGTCATCCGTTGCTGCCGCTCGAGATGTTCCGGTCACGGCAGTTCACCGCGGCGAACGCGGTCACGTTCGTCGTCTATGGCGCCCTGGGTGGGGCGCTGTTTCTGCTCCCCATCCAGCTGCAGCGCGTGGTCGGATTGTCCGCGCTGGAGTCGGGCAGCGCGCTGATCCCCATGACGATCGCGATGTTGCTCCTGTCATCGTTCGCCGGCCGGCTGGCACAGCGAGCCGGGCCGCGCCTGCCGATGACGGTCGGGCCCTTCGTCGCGGCCATCGGGCTGGCGCTGCTGGTGCGCGTCGTGCCCGGGGGCGGCTACTGGCTTACCATCTTGCCGGGCGTGGTCGTCTTCGGGCTGGGCCTCTCGATCACGGTCGCTCCGCTGACCGCGACCGTGCTGGCCGCCGCTGGACCCGAGCACGCCGGCATCGCGGCCGCGGTCAACAACGACGTCGCACGGGCGGCAGGTCTCGTCGCGGTCGCAACCCTGCCGCTCGTCGCCGGCATCACCGGGAGCGGCGGCCTCGACCCTCACGTCCTCTCCGCCGGCTTTCGTACCGCGATGTGGGTGGCGGCCACGCTGGCGGCCGCCGGCGGGGCGCTCAGCTACCTCACGATCCGTGACGATGAGGTTGCGGCGGGCACGTCCGCCACTTCGGTGCCTGACCTCGCTCACCATCTGAGCTGTCCGCTGGACGCCCCGCCCTTGCATGGCTTGCCGAGGCGGGGATGACTCGGACGTGCCGGTCAGGGCGATGCTCGTCCGCTGGTTCGTCCGCGTAGCGCGTCCAGGCTCCACGGGCCGCCGCCGGCCGCGGCGAAGTACAGCCACGTGAAGCAGAAGAAGACGGCCGGTTCCCCGCGATTGACCAGGGGCCAGAATCCGCGCGGGGCGTGCACCATGAAGTAGGCCACCGCCATCTCCCCGGCGAGGACGAAGGCGATGGGCCGCGTGAACAGCCCGAACAGCAGCAGCGTCCCGCCGACCATCTCGATCACGCTGGCCACGCCACGCAGGGACATGAGCGGCACGCCGACGATCGCCTCGGCCGAGGGAAAGCCCATGAACTTCTGGGTTCCGTGCGCGACGAACAGAAAAGCGACGACGACGCGGAGGACGCTCTGCAGATACGGGGCCCACCGCGCGGGAATCGGGCCAGTCAATGGTCGTCCTCGGCGCCTAGGACGAGAAGCCCTGGGGCGTGAGCCTCCAGGCTTTTGCAAACTTGCTGGCAAACGTCTGGTAGCCGATGATGAAGGTCAGCTCCACGATCTCCGCCTCGGTAAAATGCTCGCGGACCTGCGCCAGGCAGTCGTCGGACATCTCGAGGTCGTCGCGGGTCACCCGTTCGCTGAACCGGAGCGCGGCCCGCTCCCGCTCGCTGAACCGTGAGCTCTCCTGAAAGGTCAGGACCTCGGCCAGCTTCTCGCCCGGGACACCCGCCTTCACGCCGACGGCGTGGCGGATGTCCATTCAGTACGGCACGCCGTACAGGGCGGCCACCTGGACATTGAGCAGGGCGCGAAGCTGAGCGTCGATCGTCCCGAACCACTCGATCGCGCCGTAGAGCCCCCCGATTCCCAGCATGAGCGGAAGCCGCTGGGCCATCAGTCGCTCGGGCGTCGGCACCTGCCCGAACATCCGCTCCCCGATCCTGAAGAATGCCCGGGCCAGCACGCCGGGCCGTTCGATTTGCGCGATCTGTGCCATGTAGGCCTCCTGGATCCGGCTGAAAGCGCGACCTTTCCGGGACGCTTCGAGGACGGCGCCTCCGCGCGGTGTGCCCTTAGCGACTCGGCGGAGCCGGGGGCGCCGAGGGCGCGGCCGGCACCCATACCCAGCTATAGGCGACCGTCACCCCGTCGCCTTGCAGATGATAGCAACCGCCCAGGTAGCAGACTTCCGGCTGGATGGGCGGGGGGGCCACGGAGACCTGCGGCTGCGGCTGGTAGGCTGGCGCCGGCGCGTAGCCGGGGTCCGCGTAGGCCGGGTACGTCGCATATGGATACGCATAGTAGGGGTCCGCATAGTAGGGATAGGCGAGGGCCGAACCGACGAACACCCCGCCGACGAAGGCCGGGCCGAAACAGCAGCCGAAGCGATGGAACCCGTCGTGATGGAACCCACCGTGGAAGCCACCGTGGAAACCACCGCCCCGCCCCCCGCCCGCAGAGACCGGGGCGGCGAGGGTGAGCGACAGCATGGCCACAAGCGCCAGACCGAGGATCTTCTTCATAACCGCCTCCTTCTTGTCACGAATGCATTGTAACGCTCCTGTCGATGGCATGGTTCCCTCAGCCCCCGGGCCATGGCAGAGGAACTGCGCTCGCGGTGTATCACTGACCTGGTCCTCTAGAACCTCGGATGACGCGAGACGCGGCCGCCCGTCTACACTTCGCGACATTGACGCACCGGACCGGCCCTTCTAGGCTCTGGCCACGCCATGACGCTGGCCGCCCTGCACGCGCGCTTCCTCCAGCACTGCGCGGTGGAGAAGCGGCTCCGCCCGATGACCATCAAGTCCTACCGCAGCGACTTCGGCCTCTTCCTCGCCTTCGCCCGCCGCCGTTCCAGAACCCTCTCCCCTCAGGGGAGAGGGCAGGGTGAGGGGCTTGCCGTGGGCCTCCGCACCTTCACCACCACCCTCATCCGCGACTACCAGGCCCATATGGCCACCCGCCGCTGGAGCATCAACACGGTGCGGCGCCGCCTCGTCGAGCTGAACCGCTTCGCCGGCTGGCTGGTGG
>DATFUK010000376.1:0-6462 GCA_035260865.1 Candidatus Methylomirabilota bacterium
AGAGCAGCGCGGCCGCGAGCGTCACCGCGCCGATGATGACGAGGGCTCCACGCCAGGAGACGCTCACCGCCAGCGCGGCGAGGGGTGCGCTGCCCACCAGCGCCCCGAGGACGCCCACCGTCGCGGTCAGGGCGGACATCATCCCGAACTGCGAGCGCGGGAACCAGTTCGCCGCGATCTTCAGCGCCCCGGTGAAGGTCACGGTCGCGCCCAGGCCCACGAGCAGGCGGCCGGCGAACAGGACCGCGGGGCTGAGCGCGAGTCCCATGGCCAGCGAGCCCAGGCCCATGACCGCCCCGCCCGCCGCGATCACCCAGCGCGGGCCGACGCTGTCGAGCAGCACGCCACCGGGCACCATGAAGCCCGCGTAGGAGTAGAAGTACATCGCGGAGAGCAGCCCCACCACCGTGCCGGTGATGCCGAACGCCTGCATGAGCTCCTTGGCCAGCACCCCGGGCGCCGCGCGATGCAGGAAGGCGATGAGGAAGATGAGGGCCGGGATGCCCCACATGAGCCACCGTCCCGGCGCCGGCGCCGGGACGGCGGGATCGGCCGCGGTCACGCGGAGCGCGTCCAGAAGCCGGCGGGATCGCACGCGCGGACGATGGCGAGCTCCGCCGCGGTCGGGGTCGGCGTCGGGCCCGCGTCGGGCGCGGTCGCGAGCGTGAATCCGGTGGCGGCCCGGACGCGGTCCACGCTCTGTCCCGGATGATAGGAGGCCAGGTACATCTCGCAGCTCGCGGGATCGAAGCGGAAGACGCCCAGCGTGGTGACCACCGCGACGGGCCCGCCGCCGGTCAGCCCCACGCGCGCGCGCCAGCCCGGGCCGTCGCCGAAGCCGGGCGAGGTGATGTAGTCCACGCGCTCGCGGAAGCGATGCTTCTCCTGCGGCATGATCACCACGAAGCGCCGGGCCAGGCTCGCGATGTCGCCGCCGCCGCCGCTGCCGGGCAGGCGCACCTTGGGGCGGCGCCAGTCGCCGACGTAGGACGTGTTCAGGTTGCCGAACCGGTCGATCTCGGCGCCGCCGATGAAGCCCAGATCCACGAGCCCCTGCTGGAGGAACGCCATGATCTCGAGGGTGCCGGTGCACCAGAGCGCGCCGGGGATGTTCGGAGTGTCGCTCATGGTCAGCAGGGTCTCGGGCGCCGGCTGATCGCGCACGATGCCGTTCTCGAAGAGCCCGGTGGCTCCGGGCGCGTGCGTGCGCTTGGCGTAGGCGAACGCGATCAGGGGCAGCCGCATGCCGACGAAGACCACCTCGTCATCGCGGATCTCCCGCGCCGCCGCGATGACCATCAATTCGCGCTCGGTGAATGCCTCTTCGCCCTGCGCGCTCATCGGAGGTCGAAGATCTGGGCGGACCCCTTCACGAAGGGGTGGCGGCGCAGGGCTTCCGGGTTGAGCTCGACCCCGAGCCCGGGGCCCTTGGGCACCTCCATCCAGCCGTCGCGCGCCTGGATCGGCCGGGCCAGGAACGGCGTCTCCTGGTCGCCGGTCGGGAACTCGACGGGCAGCGGCCCGCCGAAGGTCGCGGCCACGTGCAGGGTCGCGGCGAGCCCGGGCCCGAAGTAGAACGAGTGCGGCGCGATCGGCAGGTTCGCGGCCTGGGCCAGCGCGGCGATCTTCTTGAACTCCGAGATGCCGCCGACCTTGGTGATGCTCGGCTGCAGCACGTCGCCCGCCCGCTGCCGCACGATCTCGTTGAACCCGTAGAGGGTGGACTCGTTCTCGCCCAGCGCGATCGGCGTCTCGGTGGCGGCGGCGACGCGCGCGAGGCCCGCGTAGTCCTCCGGCGGCCACACCGGCTCTTCCAGCCAGAAGAGGCGGTAGGGCTCGAGCGCGCGGGCCATCGCGATGGCCTCGAAGGGCGTCCAGGGGCAGTTGGTGTCGAGCATCAGCTCCACGTCGGGGCCCACCGCGTCGCGCGCCGCGCGCACCGAGGCCACGTCGGTCTGGTGCAGCTTGAGCATGCGGAACCCCTGGGCCACGAAATGGCGGCAGGCCGCCGCGACCGCCTCCGGCGTCTCGTAGCGCAGGAGGCTCGCGTAGGCGGGCAGGCGCGGGCGCCGGGCGCCGCCCAGCAGCTCGTACACCGGCGCGTTGCGTACCTTGCCGAGCAGGTCCCACAGCGCGATCTCGATCCCGCTGATCGCGAACATGCCGAGCCCGCGCCGGCCGTAGATCATGGTGCCCCGGTGCATCACGTCCACCACCGCCTCGATCGCGAGCGGGTCGAGCCCGATCACGAGCGGGGCCAGGCTCTCCTCGATGACGCTCACCACCGCGAGCGGCGCGCCGTAGGCGAAGGCCTCGCCGAGGCCGGTGACGCCCTCGTCGGTGTGCACGAGCACGTAGATCTGCTTGCGCGTGCCGCCGGTCCAGGGCGAGGGCGGGGTCATCGGCTTGAGGGGAATGGCGAGCGGCACGGCCTCGATGGCGGTGATCTTCATGGTCAGGCTCCGTAGTCGAGCGGCTCGGACGGCAAGGGGTGGGTGACCCGCAGCGCGTCGAGGACGCCCGCGTCGAGCCGGGAGAGGAAGGCCGTCCAGTCGCGCACCCCGTGGACCCAGTGGGCGAGCCACCGCTGAAAGCCCTCGACGGTCCGGCTCTCCTCGTGGAAGCGATGGTAGAAATCGTGGCGGCGGCGGTAGTAGCCCTGCACCGGGGACGGGAACGCGCCCCACGGCTCGTGGACGACCGCGGCCACCTTGAGCGCGGGAGTGAGTACGAGCCCCGGATCGCTCAGGATGCGCGGGCGCGGGCGGATCTCCTCGGCCACGATGATCACGCGCTTCGCCGCGAAGGCGGCCTGGCGCGTGACCCCGAGCGTGCCCCAGACGTGCGCGTGGCCTTCCTCGTCCGCGCGCTGCACGTGGAGGATCGCCACGTCGGGCGCGATCGCGGGCACGAGCAGGAGCGGACCGCCGGACCAGGGATCGACGGCGGGCTTGAAGGTCGGGTTGGACGCGGGCAGATCGGTGCCGAGCAGCGAGCGGGTGGGCAGGTAGGGCACGCCGAGCGCGGCGGCCTGGAGCGCGAAGGCGATGGTGAGGTTCGAGTGGTCCTCCACGTCGAGCGGCCCGGGCACGCGCTGCTCGACCGCGCGGCGGTAGTTGTGGCCGAGGCCCGCGCTCACGTTGCCGACCCAGGCCGCGATCACCCGGCGCACGCAGCCCGCGCCGATGAGCTGGTCGAAGAGGATGTCGGAGATGGGGCCGATGAGGGTGAGATCGCGCCGCCGCTGGCGGATCAGCTCGTGGCCCGCCGCGAAGGGGATGAGCGCTTCGAGCGCGGTGCCCATGCAGATCGAGGCGCCGTCCGGCACGAAGCGAGCGACGGCGTCCCGCATGGACATGAGCTTGGGCGGCGGCACCCGGTCAGCCGCCCGCGGCCGGCGGGGCGACGATCGCGGCCACGTCCGCCTCCTTGCAGAGCGCGTTGAAGCGCGCCACGTCCTCCGTGAGGACCCGAGCGAGCCGACCGAGCTCGACTTCGGCGCGTCGTGCGAGGTCCGCGGTCAGGTCGCGAAGGGCCCGGGTCGGCGCGGCGTCGGAGTATTCGATGAGCGGAATGACGGTGCCGATCCGCGTATTGAGCTTGGGCGGAAACATGCGCGGGTTCTCCGACCGGACCTGGATCAGCTCCTCCTCGACCGCGGTCAGCGTCCGAGCCAGCGCACTCGCCGCCGACTTGATCGCCGGCGTTGCCACCCGGGTCGCCCAGCCCTCGGCCTGCGCGCGGACGGCGCGGAGCCGGAGCACCGCGTCGTGCACCCGCGTGAAGAGGTCGTGCGCCTGCTTCGCGAGGGCGAACGCCTCCCGGATCTCCGCGTCCGTCGCTTGCACGCGCGGGTCTTTCGCGACCTCGAATCGCTGGGTCAGCGTCTGGCCGTTCACGGCGAGCCGTACCTGGTACGCGCCGGGAGGCACGCGGGGCGCGGCGAGCATGTCGACGCTGCCGCCGCGCCCCTTGTTGTCGGGGAGCTTGGTCGCGTCGGGGCCCCGCAGGTTCCACACGAAGCGGTTGGCGCCCGCGTCCTTGGTCGGGTGCGGCTCCTCGTCCTTGCCGGCTGGAGGCTCCGGCGCGGGCGGTGGTTCCTCCCCCCCGCCGCCGGTGGGCGACGTGACGGCCGGGTCCGCGGGCGCGGGGTCGCGCCGGCTCGTGAACGATCGGATCTCCCGGCCGCCGTCGTCGAGGAAGGCCAGCACGAGGTCGCCCACTGGCACCTCGCGCAGCCAGTAGTGCACGATCACGCCGCTCGGCGGATTCTCCCCCGCATCCAGCTTGCGCTCCTCCTTCTGCCCCGTCGGCGTCTCGACCTGGCGATAGCCGTAGCCGAGCGAGCCGGCCATGCGGTAGGCGATCTCTCGATTCGGGCCCGGGTTCACGCCGTGCCCCCGGTAGGTCCGCCACCGCACGCTCCGCCGCGGCGTGAAGAGATGCGCATCGGAGCGGGCGACCGCGTCCCCCATCTGGTGCAGCGGCGATAGATCGTCGAGGATCCAGAAGGAGCGCCCGTGCGTGGCCGCCACGAGGTCGCCGTCCTTGACGATGAGATCGTGGATCGGCGCCACCGGCAGGTTGCCCCGCAGCCGCGCCCACGAGCCTCCGTCGTCGAACGAAACCCACACGCCGGTCTCGGTGCCGCAGTAGAGCAGCCCGCGCCGGCTCGGGTCCTCGCGGATTACCCGGGTGAACTCGCCGGGCGGCAGGGTCTCGCCGATCCGGTTCCACGTGCGCCCGTAGTCGCTCGTCTTGAAGAGGTAGGGACGCGTGTCGTCGTGCTTGTAGCGCGTGGCCGCGAGATAGCAGGTGGCGGCGTCATGGGGTGAGGGCTCGAGGACGCTGATCAGCGCCCATTCGGGCAGATCCGGCGGGGTCACCGGCTGCCAGGAGCGACCGCGGTCACGCGAGAGGTGCACGAGGCCGTCGTCCGTACCCGCCCACAGCACGTCGCGCTCGTGGGGCGATTCGACCAGGGCGAAGATGGTGCAGTACACCTCGGCGCCGGTATTGTCTCGCGTGATGGGGCCGCCCGAGGACCCCAGCTTGGTGGCGTCGTTGCGCGTCAGGTCTCCGCTCAGGATCTCCCAGCTCTGCCCCTCGTCCACCGATCGGAAGATGAGGTTGCCGGCGATCCACAGCTCGCGCGGGTCCCAGCGCGAGTAGAAGACGGGGAAGGTCCACTGGAACCGGTAGCGGTGCTCGCTGGGCGGGGTCCCCATGCCGTAGGCCTCGGGCCAGACGCTGATGATGCGCTCCTGCCCGGTGCGGTGGTCGTAGTGGATGAGCCGGCCCATGCCCGGCCCGCTCCCGACCGACCCTCCCACCACGATGTTCGGGTCGCCCGGCTTCACCGCGATGTACCCGCTCTCCCCGCCGCCCGGCTGCACCCAGTCGATGGCGGTGATGGCGCCACGGTGCGACTGGCTCGGCACGCTGATCGCCCAGTTGTCCTGCTGGGAGCCGTAGAGCCGGTACGGCTGCTGGTCGTCGGCGCAGACGTGGTAGAACTGAGCGGTCGGCTGGTTGTAGATCGTGGACCACGCCCGCCCGCCGTTGAACGAGACGCAGGCCCCGCCGTCATTGCCCTCGATCATGCGTCGCGAGTCGGCGGGGTCGATCCAGAGGTCGTGATTGTCGCCGTGCGGGGTCGCCACCTCGACGAACGTCTTGCCCCCGTCGATCGATTTCCACAGCGCATAGTCCGCCACCCAGAGCGTGTCCGCGTCGCTCGGGTCGGCCACGACGTGCATGTAGTACCAGGGGCGGCCGCGGAGGCCCGCCTCCTCGCTGCCCCGCTGCCAGGTGGCGCCGCCGTCGTCCGACCGGAAGAGCGCGCCGTCCTCGGCCTCCACCACCGCGTAGACGCGCCGGCCGTCGGCGGACCGCCACAGCCCCGAGTCCGGCCCTCCGCTCGCCATCGCCCACGGCATGCGCTGGGCCTGCCACACCGCAGCGAACAGCACGCGCGGGTTGTTCGGATCCAGCGAGAGGTCGACGGCTCCCGCCCGCTCGCTCCGGAAGAGCACGTGCTCCCAGCTGGCGCCGCCGTCGCGGGAGCGGAAGACGCCGCGCTCGCGGTTCGGGCCCCAGGCATGCCCCAGCGCGGCCACGAACACGGTGTCGGGGTCTCGCGGATCCACCCGGACCCGGCCGATGTGGCGGCTATCGCGGAGGCCGACATTCCGCCACGAGCGGCCCCCGTCGTCGGAGCGATAGACGCCGTCGCCGTGGGAGACGTTGCCGCGGATGCACGCCTCGCCGGTGCCGACGTAGATCACGTTGGGCGCGGACGGGGCCACCGCGATCGCACCCACCGCGGCGGTCTCGAAGAAGCCGTCGGAGACGGGTTCCCAGTAGACGCCGCCATCGGTCGTCTTCCACACTCCGCCCGCGCAGGCGCCGAAGTAGAACGTGCTCGGCTCGGTGGGATGTCCGGCCACCGCCACCACCCGT
>DATFUK010000377.1:0-10948 GCA_035260865.1 Candidatus Methylomirabilota bacterium
GGCGGGCGGTGGCGAAGGTGCCGCCGCCGAGCCGGCCCGCCCGCCCGGCGCCGGGCGACGCGGGGCCGGGCTTCGCGTCCCTGCGCGGGCGGCTCGCGTGGCCGGCGGACGGCCGGGTCGTCGCGGAGTACGGTCCGCAGGTCAACCCGCGGTTCGGAACGAAGACGTTCCGCAACGGGATCGACATCGAGGCGGGCGAGGGCTCGAACATCGCGGCGGTGTTCCCCGGCCAGGTCGTCTACACCGGCTGGTTCCGGGGCTATGGGAACCTGATCATCGTGGATCACGGCGGCGAGTACTACACGGTCTACGCGCACGCCGCCGACATCCGGGTCACCGAGGGCGACGAGGTGAAGCAGGGGCAGATCATCGGAACGGTCGGCGATACCGGCTCGCTGCAGGGGCCGCGCCTGTATTTCGAAGTGCGGCACGAAGGGAAGCCGCAAGATCCCACTCAGTGGCTCAGGCCACGTGGCTAGGCGAGGCGCAGCCGAAGGCGAGCCGAGCGAATACAAGAGCGAATACAAGAAAGAGAAAGAAGTACCCACGGAGGAGTACACGATGCGGCCCATCCGGCACATGAAGAAGGTGGTCATGATCTCCGCGCTCCTACTCATCCTCACCCTGTCCCTCGGGGGCGGGGTGGCGAGCAAGGGCAACGACACCGCGGCCACCTACGAGAACCTGCGCCTCTTCACCGAGGTGCTCTCGATCGTGCAGAGCCAGTACGTGGACGAGGTCGCGCCCAAGGACATCATCTACAACGCGATCAAGGGCACGCTGCGCGGTCTCGATCCGCACTCCTCGTTCCTCGACCCCGAGATGTACCGGGAGATGCAGGTCGAGACGAGCGGGAGCTTCGGGGGCCTCGGCATCGAGATCACCCTGCGGGACGACGTGCTCACCGTGGTCGCCCCCATCGAGGGCACCCCCGCCTACCGCGCGGGCATCCAGCCCGGTGACCGCATCCTGAAGATCGAAGGGCTCTCCACCAAGGACATGCAGCTCTCGGACGCGGTCAAGCGGATGCGGGGCAAGCCGGGCAGCAAGATCACGATCTCGATCGTGCGCGAGGGCTGGACGGAGCCGAAGGACTTCTTCATCACCCGCGAGCAGATCCGGGTCCAGTCGGTGCGGGCCAACCAGCTCGAGCCCGGCATCGAGTACATCAAGCTGCGCCAGTTCCAGGAGCAGACCGCCAACGACCTGGAGACCTCCCTCGAGAAGTACGTGAAGGACGGCAAGATCCAGGGCCTGGTGCTGGACCTGCGCAACAATCCGGGCGGCCTCCTCACCTCCGCGGTGGAGGTGACCGAGAAGTTCCTGGAGTCGGGCAAGCTCGTGGTCTACACCGAGGGCCGCGTGCGCAACCAGAATATGCGCTTCTCCTCGAACGCCAAGCGCGTGTTCACCGACTTTCCGGTCGTGGTGCTGGTCAACCAGGGCAGCGCCTCCGCCTCCGAGATCGTGGCGGGCGCGCTCCAGGACTGGGGCCGCGCGGTGGTGATCGGCACCCAGAGCTTCGGCAAGGGCTCGGTGCAGACCATCATCCCGCTCTCGGACGGCTCGGGGCTGCGGCTGACCACCGCCAAGTACTTCACCCCGAAGGGCCGCTCGATCCACGGCAAGGGCATCACCCCCGACATCATCGTGGAGGCGCCGAAGGTGGCCGCGGCCGCGCCCGGCGCCGAGCAGCCCGTGCCGACCCCGCCGGTGACCGAGACGCCGCAGGAGCAGCTCAAGCGCGATCCGCAGCTGCAGCGCGCGCTCGACCTGCTGAAGGCCATGAAGATCCTCGACAAGGGCCGACCGGGCCCGACCGGGCCCCAGGCCCAGACCCGCTAGGCGGCCGGAGGGAACCGATGCCGGCGAGAGTGTGGCAGGCTCTCGCCGGCATCATCACGTTGCTGCTGATCGCGGTGGTGGGCCTCGATCAGTGGCAGGCGCGGGGCGGGGAAACGAGTCTCTTCGGCTCCGATCTCTTCGGCCGCGCGCCCCGGAGGCCCCCCGCGCCGGCTCCCGTCGCGCTCGCGCGCGCGCTCCCGGAGGCCACGCCCTTGCCGCCGGGCGCGCCCCGGGTGGCCGTCATCGTGGACGACCTGGGGAGCCGCCGCGACGTGTTCGACGTCCTGCGCGAGATCCGCCGGCCCCTCACGGTGGCGGTGCTGCCCGCGCTGCCCCTGTCGGCCGCGATCGCGCGCGACGCCTCGCGGGCGGGCATGGAGGTGCTGCTGGGCTTGCCGATGGAGCCGTACCGGTTCCCCGAGATCGATCCGGGGCCGGGCGCGCTGCTGATGTCGATGCCTCCCGGGGAGATCCAGCAGCTCGTGGGCAGTCATCTAGAATCGGTGGCCCCGGCGGTCGGGGTGGTGAACCGGATGGGCTCGCGGCTCACCGAGGACCGCCCCCGCATGCGGGCGGTGCTGGAGGTGCTCGCGGCCCGTCGCCTCTTCCTGGTGGACGCCTACACGTCGAGCCAGTCGGTGGCCTTCGACGAGGCGCGCGACGCGGGCGTACGCGCGGCCCGTCGCCAGATCCTGGTGGACCACGCGGGCGGGGAGGCGGGCGATCGGGCCCGCTGGGACGAGGTGGCGGGATGGGCCGAGCGGCGGGGCGAGGTGGTCGTGGTCGCCCACGGTCATCCATTGACGGTGAGGCTCTTGAAGGAATACGTGCCGCGGTGGGAGGCGCGTGGGCTCCGGCTGGTGCCGGTCTCCCAACTCGCGCGATAATCGAGGCGCCATGATCGTCCTCGCCATCGAGACCTCCTGTGACGAGACGGCCGCCGCCGTGGTGGACGGCGGCCGCAAGATCCTCTCGAGCATCGTGGCCTCCCAGGACGACGTGCACGCGCCCTACGGCGGCGTGGTGCCGGAGCTGGCGTCGCGCCGGCACCTCGAGGTGCTGATGCCGGTGGTGCGCCGGGCGCTCGAGACCGCCGCGATCCGGCTCGAGGACGTGGACGGCCTCGCGGTGACCTACGGCCCCGGGCTGGTGGGCTCGCTGCTGATCGGCTGCTCGGCGGCCAAGGCCATCGCCTACGCGCGCCGGCGGCCCCTGGTCGGGGTGAACCACCTCGAGGGGCACATCTATGCGGCCTTCCTCGAGGGCGACCCCCCCACGTTTCCGTTCCTGGCCCTGGTGGTCTCGGGCGGGCACACCGCGCTCTACCTGGCGCGGGAGGCGCGCCGCTACGAGCGGATCGGGCAGACCCGCGACGACGCGGCGGGCGAGGCCTTCGACAAGGTCGCCAAGCTGCTCGGCCTGGGCTTTCCGGGCGGGCCCGCCATCGAGCGGGTCGCGCGCAGCGGCGATCCGCGCGCGATCGTGTTCCCGACCGCCAACATGAGCGACGGCGCGTCCGACTTCTCGTTCAGCGGCCTCAAGACCGCGGTCTCGCTCCACGTGCGCCGTGCGGGCGCGCTCGCTCCCGCCCAGGTCGCCGACGTGGCCGCGTCCTTCCAGGCCACCGCGGTCAAGATGCTGGTGCGCAAGACCGTGAAGGCCGCGATCCGCGCCGGCGTGCGGCGGCTCGTGCTCACCGGCGGGGTGGCCGCCAATACCGCGCTGCGGGAAGCGCTCGAGGGCGAGTGCCGCGAGCGCGGGTGGGCGCTCCACGTGCCCTCGCGTCGGCTCTGCACCGACAACGCGGCCATGATCGCGGCCGCCGGCCACGACCGCCTGGAGGCGGGCGAGCGCGCGCCGCTGTCGCTGAACGCGGTGCCCGATCTGGTGCTGGCGTGAGCCCGCGCCTGGACTACGAGGCGCTCATCGCCGGGCTGCCCGACGCGGTGGTCGGCGTGGACGACGGGCTGCGCGTGATGCTCTGGAACCCGGCCGCGGAGTCGCTGCTCGGGCGATCGGCCCGGCGGACCATCGGACGCGCGCTCAAGGAAGTGTTCCCGCCGGATACCTCGCTGGTGCGGCACCTCACCGACACGCTGGCCACCGGGGAGAGCCGGTCGGAGTCGGAGGCGGTGATCGAGGGCGGCGACGGCCGCCCCGTGCACGTGAGCGTGGTCACCGCCCCGCTGGCGGTGCGGAGCGGAGGCGTGGAGGCCGCGGTGGCGGTGCTCCGTGACATGAGCCGGCTCCACCAGCTCGAGTCGGAGGTGCGGCGCGGCGAGACGCTGGCCGCGGCCGGCCAGATCGCGATCGGGCTGGCCCACGAGATCCGCAACCCGCTCGGGGCCATCCGGGGGGCGGTGCAGCTCATGGCCCGGGAGATGGGTGAGGACACGCGCCTCGCCGAGTACACCGACGTGCTGCTCAAGGAGGTGGACCGGGTCAACCGGATCATCGAGATGCTGCTCGATATCAGCCGACCGGTCACCCCGCGCCTGGTCCCCCTGAACCTGCACCAGCTCCTCGAGCGCGTGGCGCTCCTGTCCGAGGAGATGGCGGCGCGGCGCGGGGTGCAGATCGTACGGCGCTACGACCCGAGCCTGCCGCCGATCCTGGCCGACGAGGACCGCATCCTGCAGGTCTTCCACAATCTGGTCCGCAACGCGGTGGAGGCGATGAGCGCGGGCGGACGCCTGACCCTGGTCACGCGGCTCAGCATGAACCCGCTCTTCGCCAAGGTGGATCTGGGGCAGGGCCAGCGCAGCATGGCCGAGATCCAGGTGGTGGACGAGGGACACGGCATCCCGGCAGTCACGCTCGCCCGGCTCTTCACCCCGTTCTTCACCACCAAGGACAAGGGGCTCGGCCTCGGCCTGGCCCTCTGCCACCGGATCATCGACGAGCATCACGGGGCGATCCAGATCGCCAGCGAGCCCGGCCGCGGCACCGCGGTTTCCTGTTTTCTCCCGATCGCGCGATGAGCGCTTGCGCGAAGAGGCCAAACCGCTGCGCGAGCATCTTCCACCCCAGAGGACTATGAATGGCCGTATCCTGATCGCCGATGACGAGGACAGCCTGCGCTGGGTCCTCGAGAAGGGGTTCCGCGGCGCGGGCTACCAGGTCACCGCGGTCAAGGACGGCACCGCGGCCCTCCGGGAGGCCGAGGCCGGACCGTTCGACCTGATCCTCCTCGACATCCGGATGCCCGGCATCGACGGCCTCTCGCTGCTCAAGCAGGTGCGCGCGGGCCGGCCGGACGCGCAGGTCGTGATCATGACCGCCCACGGCACGATGGAGACGGCGGTCGCCGCCATGCAGGACGGGGCCTACGACTACCTGGCCAAGCCCTTCGATCTCGACGAGGCGCTCCTGCTCGCGGAGCGGGCCCTCACCGCGCGCCGCCTCACCCAGGAGGTGACCGCGCTCCGCTCCGGCCTCAAGGAGGTCTGGGAGTTCGGCGCGCTGGTCGGCCGCCACCCGACCATGCAGGAGGTCTACAAGGCGATCGGGCGCGTGGCGGCCAGCGACGTGAGCGTGCTGCTGCGCGGCGAGTCCGGCACCGGCAAGGAAGTGGTGGCGCGCGCGCTGCACCACTACAGCCGCCGCGCGGGGCGGCCGTTCATGGGCATCTCGGCCGCGGCCATTCCGGTCAACCTGCTCGAGTCCGAGCTGTTCGGCCACGAGAAGGGCTCATTCACCGACGCCAAGGAGCGCCGGCTCGGCAAGCTCGAGCTGGCCCACGGCGGCTCGGTGTTCTTCGACGAGATCGGCGACATGCCGGCCGAGCTGCAGGTCAAGCTGCTGCGCGCCCTGCAGGAGCGCAGCTTCGAGCGCGTCGGGGGGCACGAGCTGATCCGCATGGACGTGCGCGTTCTCGCGGCCACCCACCGCGACCTCGAGGCCATGATGAAGGCCGGGCAGTTCCGCGAGGACCTGTTCTACCGCTTGAATGTCGTCACGCTCTCGCTGCCCGCGCTCCGCAATCGCCGGGGCGACATCCCCCTGCTCGCCGAGCACTTCCTGGCCAAGTACGCCGAGTCCCTCGGGGACCGCGTGGTGGCCGGGGACGCCATGGATCGACTCGTCGGCCACGACTGGCCGGGCAACGTGCGCGAGCTGGAGAACGTCATCCAGCGCGCGATGGTCATGGCCTCCGCGAGAGTGATCATGCCCGAGCACCTGCCGATCGGGCCGGTGTCGGCGGCGGCCGCGGTGGGCACCGACGCCTCGCTCGAGGACATCATCGAGCGCAAGATGCACGAGTGCGTGCGCGGCCTGCGCGGGCACCCCTCGGCCAACCTGCACGGGCTGATGGTCGGGCTGGTGGAGAAGCCGCTGCTCCGGGCGGTGATGCGGGAGACCAAGGGCAACCAGGTGCGCGCGGCCCAGCTCCTCGGCATCAACCGGAACACGCTCCGCAAGAAGCTCAAGGAACACGGCATCGACCCCGACGCGGTCTGACGCGATGCCGACCCGATGCGGCTGGGCCAACGGCGGTCCGCTGGAGATCGCGTACCACGACCGCGAGTGGGGGGTGCCGTCCCGCGACGATCGGCACCTCTTCGAGATGATCGTGCTCGAGGGCGCCCAGGCCGGCCTGTCCTGGTCGACGATTCTGAGGAAGCGGGAGAACTACCGGAAGGCCTTCGCGGGCTTCGATCCGGTCAAGGTCGCCCGGTTCGACGCGCGCCGGCGCGCCGCCCTCATGCGGGACGCGGGCATCGTGCGCAATCGCCAGAAGATCGAGTCGACGGTCGGCAATGCCCGCCAGGTGCTGGCGGTGCAGGAGGAGTTCGGCAGCCTCACCGAGTACCTGTGGCAGTTCGTGGGCGGCAAGCCGATCGTCAACGGGTGGAAGGCGGGCGCGCAGGTGCCGGCCGAGACCGCGGAATCGCGCGCGATGAGCAAGGCCCTCGTCAAGCGCGGGTTCCGCTTCGTGGGGCCCACGATCTGCTACGCGTTCATGCAGGCCACCGGCATGGTGAACGACCACGTCACGACGTGTTTTCGCTATCCCAGGCGAAGGAGCCAACGGTCATGAGGATCGGGATCATCGGGGCAGGGGCGATCGGCTGCGTGGTCGGCGGGCTCCTCACCAAGGCGGGGCACGACGTCACGCTCGTGGACCAGTGGCCCGAGCACATCGAGACCATGAAGAGCCGCGGGCTCAAGCTCAGCGGGACCTGCGGGGACCACACGATCCCGGTCAAGGCGCTCCACATCCACGAGCTGCAGGGGGTGGCGACTCCGTTCGAGGCGATCTTCGTGTCGGTGAAGTCCTACGACACCGAGTGGGCGGCCCAGATGGCGCTGGCCTATCTCAAGCAGCCCGACGGCGTGGTGGTGGACTTCCAGAACGGGGTCAACGACGAGCGGGTGGCCTCGGTGGTGGGCAAGTCACGCTGCCTCGGCTGCGTGATCACGATCGGGGCCGGCATGTACGAGCCCGGCCACGCCATGCGCACCGACTCCGGCAGCGTGGGCTTCAAGATCGGCGAGCACGACGGCAAGGACACCCCGCGGGCCCAGGCCCTGGCCAAGGTGATGAGCGACGTGGCCGGCACCAAAGTGACGACCAACCTGTGGGGCGAGCGGTGGTCCAAGCTGGCCGTCAACTGCATGGCCAACCCGCTGGCCGGACTGAGCGGCCTGGGCTCGGCCGAGGTCCGCACCGCGCCGATCCCGCGCCGCATCGCGATCCACGTGGCCGCGGAGGTGATCCAGGTCGGGCGCGCGGCCGGCTACGAGGTCGAGCCCATCTACGGCATCGACGCCCGGCGCTTCGTGGACGCGGCGCAGGGCAAGGGCTGGGCCGCGGTCGAGGCCGACATGGCCGCGAGCGTGAAGTTCCTGACCGGCGGGCGACCGTCGATGCTCCAGGACGTCATGAAGGGCCGGCGCACCGAGATCGACTACCTGAACGGCTACGTGAGCCAGCAGGGCAAGCGGCTCGGCGTCCCCACCCCGGTCAACGACGCGGTGGTGGCGGCGGTGCGCCAACACGGGGTCGGCACGCTCAAGCCCGATCCGAAGAACCTCGAGCCGCTGGTCGCCGCCCTGCCCAGGTAGGCGCCGCGCGCGGGTCGCGGAACGCCTCGATCCGATTGCCTGCGGCTCAGGGGCCGAAGGTGAACACGAAGGCGCGCAGGCCGGGGTCGGTCGCGATCAGGGTCAGAACGTGGGGGCCACGGGGCGCGCGGGCGACCAGGCGAAGCATTCCCGACCGATCGAAGCGCGCCACGCCGTCCGGCCCGACGTCGGCGCCGCGCGCCTCGCCGACCGGTTTCCCGTCGAGCAGGACCGTGAGCGCCGCCTTGCCCGACGGCCCCGGCTCCACGACCAGGTTCACCTCACCGGCGGTAAAGGGAAGCACGACCCGGCCGGTGCCCTTCTGGAGCTCGAGGTACTGGCGTCCGCTCTTCCAGTCACCCTCCAGGGTGACGGTGCCCGGCTCGCGCCGCTCGACACCGACGTAGGTCTCGGGGGTGATCCCGGCGTAGGAGGGCTCGGCGGTCCTCGCGAACGCCATCGCCTCCGGGCTGACCGCCGGCAGCCTGGTTCCCGGCCTGGCCGCGACCAGCTGGCGCCGGATCTCCGCCTCGATCTCGTCGTAGCGGCCCTCTCCCACCCAGCGCTTCACCAGTCTCCCCTGCGCGTCGAAGAGGTACTTCGCGGGCCAGGCGTCGTTGGCGAAGGCCCGCCAGGTCACGAACCCATTGTCGAGCGCGATCGGATAGGTGAGCCCATGGTCGCGAATCCCTCGGTCGATGTTCTCGGCGCGCTTGCCGAACTCGAACTCGGGCGCGTGCACCCCGACCACGACCAGGCCCAGCTCGGCGTAGTCGCGGTGCCACGCCCGGACGAAGGGCGAGGTGCGGATCCAGTTGATGCAGGTGTACTCCCAGAAGTCGACCAGGACGACCTTGCCGCGTAGCGCCTCCGCGGTGAGCGGCGGCGAGTTCACCCAGCGCTCCACCGTGAAGGCGGGCATCTCGCCGGCGGCGCCGGCCGGACCGGGACCGGCGGTGACCCCGAGAAACAGGACGGGGAGGAGGGCTCCCATGAACAAGACGAACGTCACGGGCGCTCGCGCGGCCTACGACGCGAGGGCGGGCTTGCGGGCAAACCAGGGGCGCGCCGCCTCGAGCTGGGCGCCCAGACGGAACAGCGTGGCCTCGTCGCCGTAGCGGGCCACGAGCTGGACCGCGACCGGCAGCCCGCTCGCCGCGTGGCCGATCGGCAGCATCAGAGCGGGCTGGCCGGTGAGGTTGAACCACACCGTGAACGGGGAGAACGTGAAGACCCGCCGCCAGTACTCCTCGACGTCGTCCATCATCATGTCGATCCAGCCGAGCTTGACCGGGAGCTGGCCCAGGCCCGGCGTCAACAGCACGTCGTAGCGCGAGTGGAAGGCGGCCATCTGCCGCCCCAGCCGGTGCGCGGTCTGGGTCGCGCGCACGTAGTCGGCCGAGCTGGTGCGCTCGCCGAGCTTGGCGGTGTTCCAGGTGACGGTCTCCACCTCGCCCTCCCGGGCGGGCCGGCCCGCGGTCGGGTGCGTCGAGAGATTCACCACCGTGTTGACCGCGGCCAGCGTGATGAATGTCGGGATCACCGCGGCCCGCTCGATGTCGGGATTGGCCTCCTCCACGTGATGGCCGAGCTCGGCGCAGAGCTGCACGGTGTCGCGCAGGGTCGCGAGGCTCTCGGGCGCGACGTCCGCGCCGTTGGGGGTGACCGTCGTGTAGGCGATGCGCAGGGGCCGCGGCGCGGCCGTCACCTCGTCCAGGTAGGGACGGGCGGGGGGCGGCGCGGAGTACGGATCGCCCGGCCCGGGGCCGCAGGTGGCGTCGAGCAGCGCGGCGCTGTCCCGCACCGTGAGGGAGACCGCGTGCTCGGTCGAGCTGCCGCCGAGACCTTCTCCGGTCACCGGCGCGAAGGTGTTGCGCCCGCGCGTGGGCTTGAGGCCGACCAGCCCGCAGCTCGCGGCGGGGGCCCGGATGGAGCCGAAGCCGTCGCTGGCGTGGGCGATGGGCAGCATGCGCGCGCCCACCGCGGCGGCCGCTCCCCCGCTCGAGCCGGAGGAGATCCGCGTGGGGTCCCACGGATTGCGGGTGGGACCGTAGAGGCGGGGCTCACAGGTGAGCGAGAGGCCGACCTCGCAGCTGTTGGTCCGTCCGAAGATCACGAGCCCGGCCCGCTTGAGGCGCGCTACGTTTTCGCTGTCGAAGGTGGAGGGCGGCGTGTCGGCGAAGAAGCGGCTGCCCCGCGTCATCCGCTCCCCGGTGAGCGGCGCGCCGAGGTCCTTCAGCAGGAACGGCACGCCGCGGAACGGCCCGTCCGGCAGCCCGTCGGCGATGGCCCGCCGCCCGTGGTCGTAGAGTGCCATGATGACCGCGTTCACCTTGGGATTGCGCGCCTCGACGCGCTGGATGGCCGCGTCGAGCAGCTCGGTGGGGGTCACCTTGCCGCGGCGGACCAGATCCGCCAGGCCGAGGGCGTCGTACTGCTCGTAGTCCGCGAATCCGGCCATGGCTACTGCTTCACGTAGAGCTGGCTGCCCGCCTTCTTGAACTCGGCCGCCTTGTCGCGGAGCCCCTGGACCACCGCGGCGGTCTCGCTCGTGATCCCGTGCTTCGCCGCGTAGTCGCGCACGTCCTGGGTGATCTTCATCGAGCAGAAGTGCGGGCCACACATCGAGCAGAAGTGCGCGACCTTGGCCCCGTCGGCGGGCAGGGTCTCGTCGTGGAAGGAGCGGGCGGTCTCGGGATCGAGCGAGAGGTTGAACTGGTCCTCCCACCGGAACTCGAAGCGGGCCCGGGAGAGCGCGTCGTCCCAGTCGCGGGCCTTGGGGTGGCCCTTGGCGAGGTCGGCGGCGTGGGCCGCGATCTTGTAGGCGATGACACCGTCCTTGACGTCCTGCCGGTCGGGCAGGCCCAGGTGCTCCTTGGGCGTCACGTAGCAGAGCATCGCGGTGCCGTACCAGCCGATCATGGCCGCGCCGATCGCGGAGGTGATGTGATCGTAGCCCGGCGCGATGTCGGTGGTGAGCGGACCCAGGGTGTAGAACGGCGCCTCGTGGCAGACCGCGAGCTGCCGGTCCATG
>DATFUK010000378.1:0-5880 GCA_035260865.1 Candidatus Methylomirabilota bacterium
AAGTGGCTCGGCGAGCAGGGGGACGCGGCCCCCGCCGAGATCCGGGCCGCCGCCGCCATCTCGACCCCGTTCGACCTCGCCGCGTGCGCCCGCGTGCTCGACCGCGGGTTCAACCGCGCGGTCTACACCGAGAGCTTCCTGCGCACCATGAAGACCAAGATCCGCGCCAAGCGGCACCTCTACCACGGCCACCTCGACCTCGACGCCGCGCTGCGCGCGCGCACCTTCACGGAGTACGACCGGTTCTTCACCGCGCCGGTCAACGGCTTCGCCGACGAGGTCGACTACTGGACGCGGGCGAGCAGCGCGCCCTACCTCGAACGCATCCGGCGCCCCACGCTCCTGATCAACGCGGCCAACGATCCGTTCATGCCGGCCTCGTGCCTGCCCGCCGCGGTGGCCGAGCGGTCGCCCTGGATCGAGGCCGAGTTCGTCGCGGAGGGCGGGCACGTGGGATTTCTCGACGGCCCGCTCGGGCGCGCCTCGTGGGCGGAGCGCCGCGCCCTCGCCTTCCTGGCGAGCCATCTGCTAGGATGACGCCGTGCTCCGTGACGCGTACGGCCTGACCGTCTCGACGGGCTCCCGCGCCGCCGTGGACGCCCACGACCGCGGCGTGCGCGCCCTGCTCGGCTTCGGCGCCCGGACGGTGGACGAGTTCCGTGGCGCGGTGGCCGCCGATCCCGACTTCGTGCTGGCGCGTGCGGCCCTCGCGGTCGCGCTCTACCTGGACGAGGAGATCCCCGCCGGGCGTGCGGAGATGGAGCGCGCGGTCGCCGACGGGGCCGCGCAGGCCACCACCCTGAGCGGCCGCGAGCGGCGGCACCTGGAGGCTCTCCGGCTCTTCGTGGGGGGCCGCGGCAACGACGCGATCCCGGTCATGAAGGAGATCGTGGCCGAGCACCCGCGCGACGTGCTCCTGATGCAGCGTCTCTATTTCCTCCACTTCTGGCAGGGGCGCTCGGCCGCCATGCTCGAGACCACGACCGCGGTGCTCCCCGCCCTCGACGACGACGGCTACGCGCTCGGCTACCACGCCTTCGCCCTCGAGGAGAACCGGCGCTTCGACGAGGCGCTGCCCCTGGCCGAGCGGGCGCTGGCCCGGAACCCGCGCGACGCGTGGGCGGTGCACGCGATCGCGCACGTGCACTACGAGCGCGGCGACAACCGGCGCGGCATCGAGAGCCTGCCCCCGCAGATCCATCCCTGCGACCATCTCGGCTACTTCCGGAACCATCTCCTGTGGCATCTGGCCCTTCTCCACCTGGCCGAGGGCGACTACGAGCGCGGCGGCCGCCTCTTCGAGAGCGTGTTCGGCCGCATCCCGATCACGATCGCCTCCGACCTCCAGGATTCGGTGGCCCTGGCCTGGCGGCTCGACCTCTTCGGCCACCCGGATCCGAAGCGCTGGACGCAGCTCGCGGAGGCCGCGCGGCGCTGGATCGACATGCCGCTCCTGCTGTTCCACGATCTGCACGTGGGCATGGCCCTCTCCGCCGCCTCCGACTGGGCGTCCGCGGAGGAGCACCTGGAGCGGCTGCGCGCGCGGGGGAAGAAGTCGAGGAACCCCACGCTGCCCGAGGTGGTGGTGCCCCTGCTGGAGGGCCTCCACGCCTTCGCCCGGGGCGACTACGCGGGGAGCGTGGCCCGGATGGAGCCGGTGGACGCCCGCGTCGTGGAGGTGGGCGGCAGCCACGCCCAGCGCGAGGTCTTCCACGACACGCTCCTGGCCGCGGCCCTGCGCGGCGGGATGCCGGAGCGCGCGATGTCGCTGCTCGAGCGCCGCCTCGCCAAGCGCCCCAACCCCGGCCGGTTCTGGGAGAAGGTCCAGCTGGGTGAGGCGCAGCCGAAGGCGAGCCGAGCGGATCAATGATCGACTGGGACGCCCTCGGCCGGGAGACCGTCGATCTACTTCGGCAGTACCTGATGCTCGACACCACGAATCCGCCCGGCAACGAGACGGTGGGCGCGCGCTTCCTGGAAGAGGTGCTCGCGCGCGACGGCATCGCGAGCGAGACGGTGGAGTCGGCGCCCGGCCGCGGCAACCTGGTGGCGCGCCTCCGGGGCGACGGGTCCGAGGGCGGCATCGTGCTGCACCATCACATCGACGTGGTCTACGCCGACCGGCGCTACTGGACGGTGGATCCCTTCGGCGGCGAGATCCGCGACGGCTTTCTCTACGGCCGCGGGGCGATCGACATGAAGTCCACCGGCATCCTGCACCTCGCGGGGGTGCTCGCGCTCAAGCGCGCGAAGGTCCCGCTCAAGCGCGACCTCACCCTGCTCGCCACCGCCGACGAGGAAGCGGGGAGCCGCTTCGGCGCCCAGTTCGTGGCCGACCGGCACCGCGACTGGCTGGCCGGCGCGGAGTACGCGCTGTCCGAGCTGGGCGGCATCTACCCGGAGGCGGGCTCCACCGTGCCGTTCGGCAGCATCGTCACGTCCGAGAAGACCGGCCTGCCGCTCCGCCTCACCGCGCGGAGCGAGCCGGGCCACGGCTCGATGCCCTGGCCCGAGACCGCGCCCAACCGGCTCATCCGCGCCCTCGGCCGGCTGCTCGAGGCCGAGCGCCCGCTGCGGATCCTCCCCGAGATCCAGGAGTACTTCGCCAAGCTCGGCTCGGTGCTGCCGGGCGAGGCGGGGCGAGGCTACGACGATCTCGAGCGCTCGCTGCGCGACGACGGCTTCCGCCGCGCCTTCCTGGCCAGTCGCCGGAACGCCGCGATGCTGCGGACCACCTTCGCGGTCACCATGCTCAAGGGGAGCGAGAAGCGCAACGTGATCCCGCCGGAGGCGATCGCCGACCTCGACTGCCGCATGCTGCACGGAGACGATCCCGAGGAGATCGTGCGCTGGGTGCGCGGCGTGATCGCCGACGAGCGGGTCGAGGTGAGCCTCTCCAACCCGCCCCCCAAGATCCCGAACGCCTCGCCTCCCGATACCCCGCTCTACAAGGCGCTCGGCCAGGCGCTCGCCCGGCGCGCCCCCGGGGTGGTGGTGGCGCCCGACATCCTGGTGGGTTTCACCGACAACTGGGTGTTCCGGAACTGCGGACTGCACGGCTACGGCTTCAGCCCCTTCATCCTGGGCGACGACGAGTGGCGGCGCGTGCACGGCAACGACGAGCGGATCTCGCTCGAGAACCTCCAGGAGGGCGCGCGCTGCCATACCGAGATGCTCCTGGACGTGGCGGCCGCGTGATGGCGCGCCGGGCGCTCGTGATCCGGCGGGGCACCGAGCGGGACGTGCCCACCATCCTGAAGCTGATCCGCGGGCTCGCCGAGTACGAGCGGCTTGCGCACGAGATGGAAGCCACCCCCGCGCGGGTCCGCGCCCACGGGTTCGGGCGCCGGCGTTACTTCGAGACGATCATCTGCCGGCGCGGCGGCAAGCCGGTGGGGTTCGCGCTGTACTTCTTCACCTACTCCACGTTCCTCGCCCGGCCGACGCTGTATTTGGAAGACCTCTTCGTGCTCCCCGAGGATCGGGGGACCGGGGCCGGGAAGGCGCTGCTCCGGGCCCTCGCGCGCATCGCGGTCCGGCGCGGGTGCGGGCGCCTCGAGTGGGCGGTGCTCGACTGGAACCGGCCCGCGATCGGCTTCTACAAGCGGCTGGGCGCGAAGCTCCGCCGGCAGTGGATCCTCACGCGGCTCACCGGGGCGCCGCTGCGCCGGCTGGCCCGCTGAGCCCGCGGTGATCCGCCGCGCCCTCGCGCTCTCGCTCCTGGCCCTGCTGGTCGCGGCGGTGCCGGCGGGCGCCCAGTCCATCACGTGCCCGCCCGGCACCACGCGCGGCGGCACCGAGAGCGAGGCTGGGAAGTTCCACTGGTGCGAGCAGACCTCGCCCGGCGGGCCGATCCGGCAGGGCCCCATGGTGGGCTTTCATCCCAACGGCCGCCGCAGCTTCGAGCTGAACTTCGTGGACGGCTCGCCCCGGGGCTCCGTGCGCGCCTGGTACGAGGGCGGCCAGCCGAGCATGACCGGCGAGACGCGTCCGGACAACGGGACGCTCATCCTCTGGGACGAGCGCGGCCGGCGGCGGGCCCAGGTCGACGTGCGCGACCGGGTGGTCGCCACCCGGGCCTGGGACGAAGAGGGGCGCGAGGAGCGCTACCAGGAGGCGAAGCTCGTGAAGGCGATGCCGGCCAACCGCAACCTCGGGTTCCTCATGCAGCTCTGGGCAGTCGGGATCGGCATCCAGTAGCGCGCGTCACCTCACGCGGCGACCACCGGCGGGATCCGGTCCGCCCACGGCGCGGCGGCCTCGAAGGCGGCGGCGGCTTGGAGCACCGCGGCCTCCTGGCGGCGGCGCCCGACGATCTGCAGGCCCACCGGCAGCCCGGTCTTCGTGAAGCCGCACGGCACCGAGATGACGGGCAGCGCGGTGACCGTGATGCCGTAGGTGAGGAAGAACCACTGGGTGTAGTTGTCGAGGGCCTTCCCGTTGATCTCGGTGGGATAGCGCTGCTCCACCGGGAACGGGGGCATCGCCACGGTGGGCAGGATCAGCAGATCGCGCGTCTCCATGAAGCGGCGGACCCGGTGCCACAGGACGGTGCGCAGCTTCTCGCCGTTGCCGATCTGCTCGGGGGTGAGCGAGAGGCCCTGCTTGATGTTCCACACGAGCCCGGCCTGCATCTCCGATTCCCAGTGCGCCAGCTTGTCGGCGTGGCGGGCGACCATGCCGAGCCCGCGGGTGGCCAGCACGATGTCGTTGACCTCTCTGAAGTCGGGGCTGGCCCGCTCGACCTTTGCGCCGAGGGAGCGGAACACCGCGGTGGCGCGCTCCGCGACCGCGGCCACCTCGTGATCCACCGGGATCAGCCCATTGAGGTCGGGCGTCCACGCGACCCGCCAGCCCTTGACGGAGGGGCGCTTCACCGCCGCGGTGAACCGGCGCGTGTCCACGTCGTAGGAGAGCGGCGCGCGGTCGTCGGGCCCCGCCATCGCGGTCAGCATGAGGGCGACGTCGCCCACCGTGCGGGCCATCGGGCCGGTCACGCTGAGGGAATCCCAGCCCAGATCCGCCGGATAGACCGGGATGAGGCCGGGCGAGGTCCGAAAGCCGACCACCCCGCAGAACGCGGCGGGCGTCCGCAGGGAGCCGCCGAGGTCCGAGCCCTGGGCGAGCGGGCCCATGCCGGTGGCCAGCGCGACCGCGGCGCCGCCGCTCGAGCCGCCGCAGGTGAGCGCGGTGTTCCACGGGTTGCGGGTGACGCCGAAGACCGCGTTGAAGGTGTTGCCGCCCGCCCCGAACTCGGGGGTGTTGGTCTTGCCGACCACGATCGCCCCGGCCCGCTTGAGCCGATCCACGTAGAGCGCGTCTTCCTCCGGCACGTGGTGCTCGAAGATCTTGGAGCCCGACGTCGTCCGGATGCCCTTGGTGGGCGTCAGGTCCTTGATCGAGACGGGAACGCCGTGCAGCGGCCCGAGGGTGGCGCCCTTGCGCGCGAGTGCGGCGGTGGCCTTCCGGGCCGCGGCCAGCGCCTGCTCCCGGGCGAGCGTGACGTAGGCGTTCACGCGCGGGTTCACCGCGTCGATGCGCGCGAAGACCGCCTGCATCACCTCGAGCGGGGAGGCCTTGCGGGTGCGGTAGAGGCGCTGCAGCTCGGTGGCGGGGACGAAGCACAGGTCACGGTCGGACACGGGAGGTCTCCTCGGCGGTGGGGGTTACGACAGGACCTTGCGGGGGTCGAGCGCGTCGCGGAGGCCGTCTCCGATGTAGTTGATGCTGAGCACCGTGAGGAAGATCGCGGTGCCCGGGAAGAGGGCCCAGTGCGGAGCGAAGTCGAGGTTGTCCTTGGCGTCGAAGAGGATACGCCCCCACGTCGGGATGTCGGGGGGGAAGCCCAGGCCGAGGAACGACAGCGACGACTCCGCGATG
>DATFUK010000379.1:0-2102 GCA_035260865.1 Candidatus Methylomirabilota bacterium
GATCCTCATCATGGAGGTGTTTCTTGCCGCGATCGCGCTGGTGGCGACGTTCAATCCACGCGTGCGCCACGCGCCGCCGGTCTTTGGCACAGCAGCGCCGCCGCCCGCGGCAGACGAAGTGCTGGGCGCGGCCTATGCCGAGACCGCTGAGCGGTCCTAGCGCCGGGACGGGGAAGGCCGCTTTATGCGTCCGCTCAGTCATTCTGCGCTCGCCATTGCTCGACGCGCAGGCCATTGACCCACCAGTTGCCGTTGAACTGCTTGTACAGGTCTGCAGCGCAGTCAGCTCTTCCGGTCAATCTGTGGGCCGGCGAGCCTGGTTCGCCTCGCGGATGACCGCCCAGGCGTCCGCTACCGGACCCACGTGCCCGAGCTTGTCGGGGTTGATCACCGCGCGGATCGTCTGGATCCGCCCATCGAGTATGTCGAGCGTCAAGGTGTTGAGCACCTTGCCGTCCCGATCGCGGAAGATCGCGCCCGGCTGGCCGTTCACCTCGTGTGGCTCCACTACACCGCCGATCCGGACGAACGGCGAGACGAGCGCGGCGAGCACCCGGGCCACGTTCTCGGCGCCGATGATGCCCCTGTCTCCGGCCCACTGTGGGGCCTTGCCGCCGCCGTCCCCGACCATCTGAACGTCAGCGGCAAGCAGCTCCCGCAGCCCGTCGACGTCCCCTTCCCTGAAGGCGGCGAAGAATCGCTCGGCGAGTTCCTCGCGCTCCCTTCGATCGGCTTCGAACCGGGGCCGGCCCGCGTCCATGTGGCGGCGTGCCCGCACCGCGAGCTGGCGGCACGCCGCCTCCGCTCGCCCCACGGCCGACGCGATCTCGGGGAAGCTGAACCCGAACACCTCCCGCAGCACGAAGACCGCGCGCTCGAGCGGGGTCAGCCGCTCGAGCAGGAGCAGCGCCGCCATCGACACCGAGTCGGCCAGCTCCGCCGAGCGCTCCGGGTCCTCGTAGGGGTCGGTCAGCAGCGGCTCGGGGAACCACGGCCCGACGTACTCCTCCCGCCGGCGGCGGGCCGAGCGCAGCACGTCGATCGAGATCCGGGTCACCGCGGCCGAGAGGAAGGCCTTGGTCGACGTGGGTTGTGTCGGGGAGGCCTCGTAGCGCAGCCAGGTTTCCTGGACCGCGTCCTCGGCCTCGCTCACACTGCCCAGTATCCGGTAGGCGATCGCGAACAGCAGCGGCCGCAACTCCTCGAACTCCTCGGTCCGGGTCACGCCAGCCCCTCCTTGAAGCCCTTGCGCCACGACGGATAGCGCAGCTCCCAGCCGAGCTCCCGCTTGGCCTTGACGTTGGAGAAGCCGCGCCCCTCGGTCATCATCATCACCGCCACTTCCCCGGCCAGCAGCCGGGCCAGCCACTTGGGGACCCGCATCGGTGGTTTTGCGCCCGCACACGCTGCCAGGTAGGGCAGCCACTCGCTGGCCGGGGCCGGTTCGTCGTCGACGATGTTGAACACGCCCCGCGCCTTTTGCTCCACAGCCAGGACGGTAGCGCTCGCCGCGTCGTCGAGATGCACCCACGAGCAGTAGCCGGTGCCGCCCCCGACGAGCGGGTACTGCCGCTTGCGCACGAGTTCGACCTGATCGTCGGTGGCGCCCGGCCCATAGAGCCCGCCGTATCGCAGGACTGCTCCGCCAGCCCTGTGGACCACGTCCTCGACGTGGTGGATCGCCTCCATCCCCGCGTGCGCCGCCGTCCCCTCCTCCGGGTCCAGCGGGTCCTCCTCGCACTTCACCCATCCGCCCTTGCGAATTCCGTTCCAGCTGGCGTAACTCTGCGCGACGAAATGGGATACGCCGGTCGCCTCGGCGGCGGCCAGCAGGTGGTCCGTCCCCTCGGTGCGCAGCCGGCTGGTGGTGGCGAACCACCGATCGAAGTGCTTCATATCGGGCTTGCCGGCGTGCGCCACGGAAATTGCGGTCATCTGGTGCACGATCACGTCCGGCCCGGCGGCCGCCACCGTTTCACCGACCGACACCGCATCCAGCCCGTCCATCACGACGCCAGCTGCGCCCAGCTGCGCCAGCAAGCCCAGCTTGGCCGGGCTCGTCGTCGTAGCCGTCACCTGGTGGCCCCGGGCCACGAGCTGCG
>DATFUK010000380.1:0-7188 GCA_035260865.1 Candidatus Methylomirabilota bacterium
CCTGATGGACGCGGCCGGCCTCCTGAAAGACCCCGACTTCGCCGCCGGGCGGATGCACCGCGTCCTGGCCGTGGCCGGGATCGAGTAGCCGCCTACAACAGGTCGCGGACCGGCAGCACCAGGGCGAAGGAGCGGTTGTCGAAGTTGGTGCTCCCCAGGTCTAGGGCGCCTTCCCGATGTCGCCCACCACGCGGACACGGACGCGGAGCGAGTTGCCGGGCAGGTAGGCCAGCGGCAGGTCCTCGACCTCCACCACATTGAGGGTGGCCCGATCGGCGCCCGCCGCCACCGCCTTGTCCTCGGCGGCCCGGCGGGCGCGGGCGATGGCCTCGTCCCGGGTGAGGTCCTGGAAGATCTGGTCCACCTCGCCGCTCACCTGGGCGATCGCGGCGCCCACCGCGTTGGCCACCGCCTGGTGCGGCACGTTCAGCACCTCGGAGACGCCGGCCAGGCGTGGGGGCACCAGGAACGAGCCGCCGCCCACCGCGATCAGCGGGGCGTCGCCCGCGTCGGTTTTCATGCGGTCCACGCCCTCCTCGATCATGGCGTGGATGCGCGCCAGCGCCTCCTCCACCAGCCGGGCCGGCAGCGAGGCCACGCGAGCGCGGTCGCCCAGGTCGATGAGCCCGGCGGCGACCGCGACGTCGGTCACGGTGAGGACGCCGCCGCCGAAGACGAGTGCCTGCTCGGTGAGGCGATAGCCCACGCTGGCCGGCCCGATGGTGAGCGCCGGGGTGGCGGTCACGCGCGTCCCGCCGCCGAGGCCCAGCGAGAGCAGATCGGGCATGCGGAAGAGCGTGCGCACTCCGCCGATCTCGACCACGCTGTTGGCCTCGCGGGGGAAGCCGTGGCGCAGGCTGCCGATGTCGGTGGTGGTACCGCCCACGTCCACCACGAGCGCCTCGTCGCGCTTGGAGAGGAACGCGGCGCCGCGCATCGAGTTCGTCGGCCCCGACGCGAAGCTGTAGACCGGGTACTCCTCGGCCACTTCGGCCAGCATGACGGTGCCGTCGTTCTGGGTGAGGTAGAGCGGCGCCGCGATGCCGCTCGCGCGCAGGGCCTCCGTGAACGCGCGCGTCGTCTTCCGAGCCAGCTCGATGAGGCAGGCGTTGAGGAGGGTCGCGTTCTCGCGCTCGAGCAGGCCGATGCGGCCGAGCCGGTGGGACACGGTGACCGCGACGTCCGGGCACTCCTCGCGGACGATCGCCGCCGCGTCCTCCTCGCACGACGCGTTCAGCGGCGAGAACACCGCGGCGATGGCGACCGAGTGGATGCCCGCGTCCCGGATCCGTCGGGCCGCCGCGCGCATGCCGGTGCCGTCGAACGGCACGAGCGGGCGGCCGTCGAACTCGTGGCCGCCTTCGAGCATCACCACCTCGGCCCGCACGAGATTCGCCAGGTCCTCCGGCCAGTCCACGAAGGGCGGCAGCGAGGCCCCGGAGGGCAGGCCGATGCGCACCGCGGCGACGCGGCCCAGGTCCCGGCGCTGCACCACCGCGTTGGTGAAGTGGGTCGTGCCGATCATCACCGCCTGGGCTTCGCGCGCGCCGGGGGCCTGCGCCACGAGCTCGGCGAGGGCGCGCGTGATGCCGGTGGTGACGTCGGGCGTGGTCGGCGTCTTCACCCCGGCGGCCACCGCGTCCTCCTCGAGCAGGACCGCGTCGGTGTTGGTGCCGCCCACGTCGATGCCGATGCGCCGTCTCACGCGAACACCGAGCGGAAGTCGAGGTCGTAGCCGAAAGCGCGGGGCCCCACGTGCTCGATCCCCTTCGGGGTGAGGAGGATCGGGGGCGCGGGCAGGGCGATGACGGTCACCCGCTGGCCGTAGCGCAGGAGCTCGGTGCCGATCGCGTCGCCCGCCACGGTGTCGAGCACGCAGATCAGATCGGGCGTCATCACCCGCGGCACGTCGTCGAGCCAGCCCACCGCGAACTCGTTCTGGAAGGCGAGCTTGAAGGTGTGGCCGCGGAAGGCATCGAGCCCCTCGATCGTCGCGGTGCCGCGGAGGAACCCCTCGGTGGTGCGCCGCGCGATGTCGTGGATCTTGCCGCTGAAGATCTTGGCGCCGCCCTCCACCTCGAGCACCGCGTCGATCGGATCGCGATGGGCCCGCCGCGCCGCCTGCACCGCCCGGCCGATGCCGATGGCCTTGGTGGTGGAGCCCAGGATCGCGCACTCCTTGATCTCCTTGCCGGTGCGCGGGGCCTTGCAGGTGGAGGCGACCGAGCCGATCTCCACGCAGGCCTTGCGGCTGATGCGCTCCATCCACTTCCAGCTCGCGGCCCGCGCCACCACGACCGCGTTGTCTCGCACGTCGGCCATCGTGAGCGGGTACATCTGGAGGTCGTGGATCGCGAAGCTGGTCATCTGGGCTTCCGGGAAGGCGCGCCCCATGCAGTCGCCGTCGATGACCGGGAGGTCCAGCACGGCCGCGCCCATGAAGGGCTGGATGGAGTTGCCGCCCCCGATCTCGAGCGACATCAGGGCGCGGAACTTCCGCCCGAGGTACTCCTCCATCATGGTGACGGCCAGGGCCATCGTCTTGGGATCGGTGAGGCGCTCCTGGCCGACCAGCGGCGCGCCCATGTTCGAGACCACCGCGACCAGGTCGTCGTCGGCCAGCTCGGAGGCATCCATGAGCCGGCACACCACGCCCTGCCGGTAGAGCTGGCGCATGTTGAGCAGCGCCAGGTACGGGCTGCCGCCGCCCCCGGTGCCCAGGATCCAGGCCCCGATGGCCAGGCTCTCGATCTCGTCCATCCCCACCGGTCTCATCGGGGCGGTCTCATCAGAAGCCGGTGAACTCCTCGAGCCCCATGAAGCGCGCGATGCCCAGCACGAGCACCAGCGCCACCCCGATGGCGAAGGCGGACACCGCGGCCGCGGTGGGGTCGAAGGAGTACTTGAGATAGGCGAAGAGCTCGATCGGCAGTGGGGTGAGCTTCGCGCTGGTCAGGAAGAGCGAGAGGGTGAAGTTGTCGAAGGAGATCGCGAAGGCGAAGATCGCGCCCGCGACGACCCCCGGCTTGATCACTCCCAGCGTGATCTCGAGGAACGCGCGGAGCGGATTGGCGCCCAGGCTCTGGGCCGCCTCCTCCAGCGCGATGTCGAAGTGGGTGAGGGTCGCGGTGACGGTGCGGATCACGTAGGGCGTCGTCACCACGATGTGGCCGATGAGCAGGGCCCCGTAGGAGGCGTGCATCTTCAGCAGCGTGTAGAACTGGAGCAGCGCCACCCCGGTGAGGATCTGCGGCAGCAGGAGCGGCGAGGTGACGAACGCGTTCAGCAGGTCCCGGCCGCGGAAGCGCCCGCGCACCAGCACGACCGCGGCGGCGGTGCCGATCACGGTGGACGCGAGCGCGGTCCACACCGCCAGCTCGGTGGAGAGCCAGAGGGCCTGCATGAACTCACGCCGCTGGAAGAAGTTGGCGAACCACTTGAGCGAGAAGCCCTGGGGCGGGAACGTGAAGTAGTTGCCCGCGTTGAACGCGGCCAGCACCACCACGACCATCGGCAGCAGCAGGAAGGCGTAGACCAGCCCGACGATTGATCTAAGGATCATACAATCCCGCGGAGCGCGCGTTCGGTGACCTTGATGTAGACCGCGATCAGGGCCACCGAGATCACCAGCAGCACGAAGGCGTTGGCGGCCCCGAACGGCCAATCGAAGACCGAGAGCACCTGCTCGTACACCACCATCGGCAGCACGTGCACCTTGAAGCCGCCGACCAGGATCGGCACCACGAACGAGCTGATGGCCAGGGAGAAGACGAGCAGGGAGCCGGCGAGGATGCCGGGCAGGGAGAGCGGCAGGGTCACCTCGAAGAAGGCCCGGCGCGGTGAGGCGCCCAGGGTCTGCGACGCCTCGATGAGCTGGGGCTCGATGCGCTTCAGCACGCCGGTGAGCGAGAGCACCATGAACGGCAGGAACACGTGCACCAGGGCGAGGGTGACCCCGAACTTGTTGTACATGAGCGGCAGGGGCTTGGTGATCCAGCCGTGCTGGACGAGCGTGGCGTTGATGAGGCCCCGATCGGCGAGCAGGATCATCCAGCCGTAGCAGCGGATGACGATGCCGACCAGCAGGGGGGAGAGGATGAACACGATCAGCAGGGGCTTCCACCGCGAGCGGGTGAGAGCCAGGTGGTAGGCGAGCGGATAGCCGAGGAGGAGCGAGGCCACCGTGGTGAGGACCCCGAGCCACAGGGTGTCGGCGAGCACACTCAGGTAGTACGCGTCGGTGAAGAAGCGGACGTAGTGGTGCGCAGTGAAGGCCCACTCGAGCTGGCCGAAGGACTGGCGGGAGAGGCTGATCGCGAACATGAGCGCGAGCGGGGCCGCGAAGAACACCATGAGCAGGAGCACGTACGGCCCCAGCAGGAGAAGGCGGGCGCCGCGGGTCACGGGTCAGCGGCCGAGCAGCTCCGCGGCCACGCGGGCCACGAGCAGGTTCGCCACCAGGGTGGGCGCGCCGGTCAGAGCCGCGATCTCGTCGCGCGTCTTGCCGCGGAAGCCGATGCAGTCCATGACCACGAGGCCCGCGTGTCCGGCCCGGAGCGCGTCGGCGGCGCGGCGGACCGCGGCGGGGTCGTTCTCCTCGTAGGGCGAGAGCGGGGTCACGTGGGCGTCGAAGCCCGAGGCGCGCCAGCGCGCGATGGTCTGCGGCACGTGACGCTCGGAGGGAGTCAGCACGCCCAGGCGCCCGGGGAAAACCATCGCGCGGAGGAGGCCCAGCAGGAGCTGCTGCGGCTCGAGGAACGGCCGGCGCGCGGCGAGCTTCGGGAACTCGCCGGTGCACAGCAGCACGTTCAGCGCGACGCCCTGGTCTTCGAGCGCGGCGATCTTCGCCTCGATGCGCGCGATCATCTTGCTCTTGCCGACGAAGACGGAGGAGCCGTCGGCCAGGCGCGTGACGAGGATCTCGTCCTCGCCCTCCGGGGCGAGCGGCGCGATCTGCTCGCGGGTGAGCCCGTCGAGCGCGCCCGCCTCGACGATCTCGACGTCGCCGCCCAGGATCGCCGCCATGTCCGGCACCACGTCGCTGCGCGGAGCCTGCCCCACCGTGATCAAGCCGACCTTGGTCATGCGCGCTCCTCCTGGATGATTCTGGCGTCCGCGGCGGTCCAGCCCGCGCGCACGCGGGCCCCGGCCGCGAAGCGCACCTCGCCGAGCTCGACGGCCTGGAGCTCGAGCCCGGCCTCGGACTTGAGGATGTAGCGAACCGTCTCGCCCTGGTAGACCACGTGGGCCACCGTCATGGAGAGCACCGTGTCGAGCACCGCGGCGGGATCGAGCCGGATCCGCTCGGGGCGCAGCGCGATCGCGACGGGGGCGCCGGCCGGGGCGGCCCCGGTGGCCGCGAGGGTCGCCCCGCCGCAGGCCACCGCGTTGGCCCCCGCGGCGTGGCCGCTCAGGAGATTGATGTTACCGATGAAGCCGGCCACGAACGCGGTCGCGGGCGTCTCGTAGAGCCCGCGCGGGGGGGCCACCTGTTCGACGCGCCCGCGGTGCATCACCGCGATGCGGTCGGACATGGTGAGGGCCTCCTCCTGGTCGTGGGTCACGTAGATCGTGGTGATGCCGACCTCGCGCTGCAGGCGCTTGAGCTCGATCTTCATGTGGTCGCGCAGCTTCTTGTCGAGCGCGCCCAGCGGCTCGTCCAGCAGGAGCACCGAGGGCCGCGTGACGAGGGCGCGCGCCAGCGCCACCCGCTGCTGCTCGCCGCCCGAGAGCTGGCTCGGGTACCGCCCCCCATGGCCGGGGAGCTGCACGAGGGCCAGGGTCTCGGCCACCCGCCGCGCGATCTCCGCCCGGTCCACCCGCTGCATGCGGAGGCCGAAGCCCACGTTCTGCGCGACGGTGCGGTGGGGGAAGAGCGCGTAGTGCTGGAACACCATCCCCACGCGGCGGAGGTGCGGGGGCACCCCGGTGACGTCGGCCCCGTTGATCGCCACCCGGCCCGCCTCCGGCGTCACGAAGCCGGCCACCGAGCGCAGCGTGGTGGTCTTGCCGCAGCCGGAGGGGCCGAGCAGCGTGAAGAACTCCCCCGGGACGATGGCGAGCGAGACCCCATCCAGCGCGAGGGTCGCGCCGTAGCGCTTGACGAGGCCGGTCAGGGTGACGGTGCCGGCGGCGCCGGGCGCTTCCGTCAACGCATCTCCCGGTTCCACTTCTCGGTCCACTGCGGCCGCTGCTTGGCCACCTGGGCCCAGTCGAACAGCACGAGCTTGTCGATGTCGGCGGGCCCGATCACCTTCTTGGCCACGTCGGCGGGGAGCTTGACGGTCTTGTTGGTCGGACTCCAGAAGAGCTCGGTCGCGAAGGCGAGCTGCACCTCGGGGGAGAGGTAGGCGTCGATGAATTTCCACGCGAGCTCCCGGTTCTTCGAGCCCTTCGTGACCTGGACGACCTGGTCGAGGATCGGCTGGCCCTCGCTCGGGGCCGCCCAGTCCACCGGCATGCCCCGCTTCTGCAGGTCGTGGGAGCCCGCGTCGTGGAGCACCGCGATCACGACCTCCTTCTGCTCGAGCTGCTTCTCGATCGTCCCGGAGAAGTCCACCAGCTTCGGCTGGGCCTTCTTGATCGCGGCCACCCCCGCGTCGATGTCGAAGTAGTCCTTGCCGAAGAGCTTCGAGATCACGAACAGGAAGTTGATGCCGAGGGTGTTGCCGATCACGTAGGTCGACCGCTTGCCCGCGTAGGCGTCATCCCAGAAGTCCTTCCAGGAGGTCGGCTTCTTGACCCCGGAGTCGGTACGGTAGGCGAGCCCGATGCGCCCCCAGAACATGGCCAGGCTCGTCTCGCCGATCAGGGCCTTCGGGTAAAGGTTCTTGATGTTGGGCGCGAGCGTGTCGTTGCGCTTGTCGAAGAAGCCGCGCTCGCGGGGGATCGGGAAGGCGGGCTCGTTGCCGAAGAGCACGTCGAAGGGCGGGTTGTCGGGGCCGGCCGCCATGAGCTTGGCCACCCACTCGGTGCTGATCCCGGTCACGACCTCGACCTTGACCCCGTGCTTCTTCTCGAAGGGCTCCACCAGGGCCTTCTTCATCACCTCCGACCAGCGGCCGCCGTAACCGGTGACCACGAGGGTGGTCTGCTGGGCCTCCGCGCGGAGGGCGGGGACGAGGGCGGTACCCACGATGACGATGAGAGCGACGATCAGGCGACGGCGCATGAGCATGATGCCTCCGA
>DATFUK010000381.1:0-2255 GCA_035260865.1 Candidatus Methylomirabilota bacterium
GCCGGCCGAGCGTGATCTTGCCGGTGGCGAGCCGGGTCACGTCGAGCAGGTCGTCCACCAGGCGGACGAGATGGCGGACCTGGCGCGCGACGATCTCGCGGGCCTGCGCGCTCCGCTGGTCGCCCGGCTCGCCGGTGTCGATCACGTAGAGCGCGGTGGTGATCGCGCCGAGCGGATTGCGCAGCTCGTGGCCGAGCATGGCGAAGAACTCGTCCTTGATCCGGTTCGCTTCCTCGGCCTGGGCCCGGGCGTGCTCCCGCTCGTCCTCGGCCCGCCGGCGCTCGGTCACGTCGAGCCCGATGCCGATGCGGGTGTCGTCGGGCAGCCGGATGTTCGACCACGAGGTCCTCAGGATCTGTCCGTCGCCCGTCGTCATCGCGACGTCGCGCCAGCCCTCCCGCACCGCGTCCATGTACTCTTGGACCTCCGCGCGGTAGGCCGGATCCGGGTAGCAGCGCGCCATCAGATCGACCCCGCGCGCGTCCGCGGTGGACCAGCCGGTGAGCCGCTCGAACTCCCGGTTCAGGCGGAGAATGCGGGTGTTCGCCTCGTACATCGTGATCATGACCGGGATCCGGTCGATGATCGCCTGGAGCAGGTCGCTCTCCCGCTGGCGGCTGCGCACCAGCGCGGCCACGACCAGGGTCATCAGCGCCATCGTGGCCACGAAGCACTGCAAGATCAGCAGCGAGTGGGTCGGGGGCAGGAGCGCGAACGGCCCGTAGCCCCGCGTCGCGCCGTTCGTCGCGATCGCCATCAGGGCGACCACCGCGGTCGCCGCTTCACGGCGGCCGAAGCGGACAGCGGCCCACAGGAGCGGGGGAATGGCCAGGAACGCGAGCGGGTAGTGGCGCCAGCCGGCGGGGGCGAGCCCGCCGAAGACGACCAGGGCGATGCCCACCACGCTCACGACCAGGGCCAGCGCCTCGATCGGCTGCCGGCGCAGGGCCAGGGACCGGTGGTCCGCGGTCCACAGGACCAGGAGCGGCGCGATGATGAACGCGCCGGTGATGTCGCCGAGGGCCCACGTGATCCAGATCGCGGCCACGTCCGCGCCCGGCGCGAAGCCGCCCAGGACGAGGCTCGTGACGCCGACGGTCGCGGCGAGTGCCGCGCCGGGGACGACGGCGCCCGCGAAAGCGAAGATCCCGCGGGGCCGCTCGAACGCGCCCCGGCCATGGGCGAAGCGCTCGACGAGCCAGCAGCCCACCACCGCCTCGAGCGTATTGCCGAGCGCGATGCCGAGGGAGGTCGCCACGGAGCCCGCGGTGGTCACGTTGACCAGGAAGGCCCCGCCCGCCACCGCCGGCCACATCCGGACGCCCAGGACGAGGAGGGCCGCGATCGCGATGCCGGTGGGCGGCCAGACCGCGGTCGCGCTGGCGTGAACGGAGGCGAAGAGGAGGCCGAGCTTGCCGGCGAGGACATAGGCCGCCGTCACGGCGGCGAGCCATACCCAGCGCGGGGACCCGGACGTGATCACCGGTCTCTCCTCCTACGGCTTGAGCCGTTCTCCGAAGAACTCGGCCACGCGGCGGATGCTGTCGGCCCAGGCGGTGGCGTTGCCCCCGGTGGTGGCGCCGCGCCCGCCGGGGGCATTACGATTCACCCGCGCGGCCACGAAGCGCACCGGGCGGTCGCTGTCGAAGGAGTGATGCGCGCCCGGATAGACCGTGATCGCCACCGGATACTCGCTCGCGCGCGTGGACGCGGCCAGCTTCACGCAGGCTTCGGCCGGCGTCCAGTCGTCTTTCTCTCCGATCAGGATCAGGATCGGGGCGACCGGTCGGTAGGTGCCGGTGCTGTCGCCGAGCGTAGTCCCACAGCTCGGATAGAGCGCCACCGCCGCGGCGAATCCCGCGCCCTTCTCGCGGGCGAGCGGCTCCCGGGTGCTCTCCGGCGCGGCCATCGAGGCGAGCGTGGTCGATCCGCCGTGCGAGCCGCCCATGAGGCCCACGCGCCGTCCGTCCACGTACGGCAGGGCGCGGGCGTGGGCCAGCGCCGCGTACGCGTCGCGCACCCGCCGGCTCGGGGCGACCTCGCCGCGGGTGGGCGAGGCGTCGGTGCAGACACCGTCCGGGTGGCCCCGGGTGGTGAAGCTGTCGGGGATCATCGTGACGTAGCCGCGGGAGCCCAGCTCCCGGGCCCAGCGCCCCGGGGCGCCGCTGGATCGGGGGCCCAGGCCGCTGCAGTCGTGCATGATGACCACCGCGGGAAACGGGCCGGGGCCCTCGGGCTTGTCGATCGTGACCGGG
>DATFUK010000382.1:0-15572 GCA_035260865.1 Candidatus Methylomirabilota bacterium
GACCTTGGTCCACTACCCGATCCCCGGCCTCCCGGTTAGCGTGAGCGTGGGAGGGACCGAAACCATGGCTCACGCAAAACAGACGACATTGCACCCACTGCACGACCGAGTCCTCGTCAGGCGGATCGAGGACGAGCCGGCTCGCCGCGGCGCCATCATCATCCCGGACAGTGCCAAGGAGAAGCCCCAGGAGGGCAAGGTCATCGCGGTCGGCAAGGGGCGCGTATCCGAAGCCGGCAAGAAGACTCCGCTGGACGTCAAGGCGGGGGATCGCGTGCTCTTCGGCAAGTACTCCGGAAGTGAGATCAAGCTGAACGGTGAGGAGCTCCTCATCATGAAGGAGGAGGACGTCCTCGGGATCCTCGGCTCCTGATCCTGGTAGCTCAGCCACGCGGTCGCGGTTAAACAGCTCGCCCACACTCGCCGGAGGAACCGATCCATGCCAAAGCAGCTTGCATTCAACGAGCACGCCCGTGGCGCGCTCCTGCGCGGAGTCAACGTCATCGCCCACGCGGTGAAGGTCACGCTGGGGCCGAAGGGTCGCAACGTGGTCATCGGCAAGAAGTTCGGCAGCCCCCTCATCACCAAGGACGGGGTGACCGTCGCCAAGGAGATCGAGCTCAAGGATCACTACGAGAACATGGGCGCCCAGATGATCAAGGAGGTCGCGGCCAAGACCTCGGACGTCGCGGGCGACGGGACCACCACCGCCACCGTCCTCGCCCAGGCCATCTTCCGCGCCGGCCTCAAGAACGTGACCGCGGGCGCCAACCCCATGGGCCTCCAGCGGGGCATCGACCAGGCGGTCGAGCAGGTCGTGCGGGAGCTCGCCAAGCTTTCGAAGTCGACCAAGGACAAGAAGGAGATCGCCCAGGTCGCCACCATCGCGGCCAACAACGACCCGACCGTCGGTTCCCTCATCGCCGAGGCCATGGAGAAGGTGGGAAAGGACGGCGTGGTCACCGTCGAGGAAGCGAAGGGGATGGAGACCGAGCTCGAGGTCGTCGAGGGTCTGCAGTTCGACCGCGGCTACCTCTCCCCCTACTTCGTGACCGACGCGGAGCGCATGGAAGCCATCCTCGAGGACTGCCTCATCCTGATCCACGAGAAGAAGCTCGGCGTGATGAAGGACATGATTCCGCTGCTCGAGCAGGTCGCCCAGTCGGGCAAGCCGATCCTCATCATCGCCGAGGACGTCGAGGGTGAGGCCCTGGCCACCCTTGTCGTGAACAAGCTCCGCGGCACCCTGCACGCCGCCGCGGTGAAGGCCCCCGGCTTCGGGGACCGCCGTAAGGCCATGCTGGAAGACATCGCGATCCTGACCGGCGGCAAGGCCATCACCGAGGAGCTCGGCATCAAACTCGAGAACCTGAAGCTCGAGGACCTGGGCCGCGCCAAGCGGGTGGTGTTGGACAAGGACAACACCACCGTCATCGACGGGGCCGGCAAGACCGCGGCGATCGAGGGGCGTATCAAGCAGATCCGTGCGCAGATCGAGGAGACCACCTCGGACTACGACCGGGAGAAGCTGCAGGAGCGGCTTGCCAAGCTGGCGGGCGGCGTGGCCCTGATCAAGGTGGGCGCCCCGACCGAGACGGCCATGAAGGAGAAGAAGGCCCGCGTGGAGGACGCGCTGAACGCGACCCGGGCCGCGGTCGAGGAAGGCATCGTGCCGGGCGGCGGCGTCGCCCTCCTCAGGGCCTCGAAGGTGCTCGACACCCTGAAGCTCTCCGGTGACGAGGCGACCGGCGTGGAGATCGTGCGGCGGGCGCTCGAGGAGCCGCTCCGGCAGATCGTGCAGAATGCGGGCCTCGAGGGGTCCATCGTCGTCGAGAAGGTCCGGAGCGCCAAGGACGTGGCCTACGGCTTCGACGCCGAGTCGAACGAGTACGTGGACATGGTGAAAGCCGGGATCATCGATCCGACCAAGGTGGAGCGGGTGGCGCTGCAGCACGCCGCGTCGATCGCTTCGCTGCTCCTGACGACCGAGGCGCTCATCACGGACATCCCGGAAGAGAAGGCGGCGATGCCGGCCATGCCGCACGGCGGGGGCGACTTCTAGAGCTCTCGACGCCAGCCCGGCGGCGCGGAGCCGGGCGGGGGCGGCGGCCTACTCGCCGAGTCCGATGGAGACCCCGAAATTGACCGTCTCCTCCCGGAACGGCGAGGGAACGTAGACGAGCTCCAGGCGGATGTCCTTCAGCCGATTCGCCTGGAGCGCCTCGACCGGGAACTCCACGTCCAGGGCATAGGATGCGTCCTGGTCGGGGTCGAGCGAGTCGTGGCCGGGCCGGGTGAACTTGACGATCGGATCCGTCCCGGCCGCCCCGGGTCTGATGGCCTGCCCCTGGGCATCGATGAACCGGACCCTGCCCTCGACCAGCCGGATCGTCCGATTCGCGGACGTGTTCTGAAGCCGGAGCGTCCCGGTCAGGCGCGCCGGCGAGATCACCCGGTCGGCGCCCTTCTCGACGCGCTCGGTGACCTTGAGGTCGCTCATCTCGCCGGTGATCATCCCGGACTTCACGGTCATCGACGACGGGGTCACCGGATAGACCTTGTTCTCGATCGCGATGCCGCCGGCCGGCTCGCGCCAGACCTTCATCTCATCCTCCTGACGACGCTGCGCCGCGATGCTGTGCCACCGCGGATAAGCGACGACCGCGCGGCGCTACTTGGCCGCAGCGGTCTTGAGGACGGCAGCGGCGCAGATCTCGGCCACCGCCCGATTCGGGTCCGCTTGGCCCGGGAACGTCGCCCATCCCGTCTTCATCACGAACTCCGTCTGCTCGTACGACGAGGTGATGGCCTTGAGCTCGCCGAGCTTCTTGGCGCGGGCCACATCGGCCTTCTGCCCGGCGAGGCAGATCGGCACCAGCGCGGTGGTGACCGCGGCATCCGCCTGGGTCATCGCCAGCTGGCGTGACGTACTGCCCGTGGTCCAGCCTCCCCAGCTGAAACCCACGATCATGGTGAGAATGCTCCCGAGTACCACACCCCAGATCCCTGGCTTGAGCGACGCGCGTAGTGCTTCCATGAGATGCCTCCTGGCCCTTCGGAAAGTGTGTGAGGAACCAAGTGTAGAGAGGCGGTCTCCCTCCCCGATAGTGGACCAAGGTCCAATGGCCACGGTCCGGTGGGCCGGGTGCTAGACTCCGGACCCATGGCCTTCCGCCTGGGCGCCGCGTGCCTGCTGGGATGGGCGACCACCACCAACTACACGAACCACGCGGCGGTGATCCCCCTGCTCATGACGGAGCTCGGCTTCGGCCCCGTCCAGGCCGGTCTGCTCTCGACCGTCTTCTTCGTCACCCTCGGGATCGCGTGCGTGCCCGCCGGCCTGCTCAGCGACCGTCTGGGCCCCACGCGGGTGGGCACCGCCGGGCTCGCCGCCATCTTCGCGAGCAATCTCGCGCTGGGCTACGCGCGCCACTTCCCCGATCTCCTGGTCATCAAAGTGGTCGGGGGCCTCGGCTGCGGGCTGGCCTTCGTCGCGGGCATGCGCTACGCGACGCTGGTGGTGCCGCCGGCCCGCGTCCACCAGGCGCTCGGCCTGTACGGCGGATTCGTCCAGCTCGGCGGCGGTACCGCGCTCTACCTGATTCCGCTCCTCACGAGCCTCATGGGCTGGCGCCGTGCCTTCATCGTCTCGTCGGGGCTGATCCTGATCTCGACCGTCGCGTGGCTCGGCCTGGCCCCCGGCGTCCGGCCGACGCCCGGAGCCGCGCCCCTCACCGACGCCGTGCGCAGCCGCAAGGTGTGGACCCTCGGGCTCGTGCACAGCGTGACATTCGGCCTGGCCGTCCTGGTCGGGATCTGGGTCACCACCTTCCTGGTGCACGATTTCGACCTCTCGCTCGTGGTGGCGGGCGCCGCCGGCTCGATGATCCTGGCCCTGGGCGTCCTGTCGCGTCCCTTCGGCGGGTGGCTGGTCGACCACGGCGTGCTCGAGGCGCGCGCGGTCATGAAGGTCACCGTCCTGACGGGCGCGGCCGGCCTCCTGGTCCTCGCCTGGCCCGGTCGGCCGCTGGGCGTGGCCGCGATCGCGATCATGGTCCTCGGCATCGCGTTCAACGCGCCCTACGCGGCCCTCATGAACACGACCGGGGCCGCCCTGCCGCGGGCACCTGGGGCCGCGGTGGGGCTGGTGAGCGGCGTCGGCGTGCTGGCCATCGCGGTGGGGGCCCCCGCGGTCGGGGCGCTGTTCGCATCGACCGGGAGCTTCTCGCTGCCGTTCGGGCTGCTGGCTACCTTCTCGCTCCTGGGCTTCTGGGCGCTCTCCTCGCTGTGACCGGCCGCTCAGCTGGGTGGGTGGCCCCCGCCGCCGCGAAGACGCGACCAGGACATGCCGACGGCCAGAATGGCGGTGACGCTGAACAGGCCGAGCCAGGAGATCGCGGCGGTGTTCTCGACGGGCAGCCAACCCCAGTAGGCGAAGAGCCAGAAGAGGGCGGCCAGAAACGCGTTGGCCAGGAGCAGGCCGATCCCGCCGATCGAGCGCAGGGTGAGGCGCAGGCAGATGACCCATCCGATCAGCAGCACGACTCCGACGAAGACGATCGGCGGACGCCACTCCCAGCCGGTGGTCCTCGCCCACGCATAGTAGGAGTAGGCGGTGGGATTGTAGGTGGCGCCCACCACCACGAGGGCGAAGGCGAATCGGGCGAGGAACCCGCCGACCGTCAGGCGATCCGTGCCGGCCATGGGCGCCATCATAACCGCGTGGCCCGGCTCGATCTAGACTTCCCACCGGCAGACTGCTAGGGTCGTGGCGACGGCGCCTCGACAAGGGAGGGCAAGTCATGAGGACGAGACGCGTAGCGTCGGTTGCGCTGGCCCTGCTCCTGGCGGGCGGCTGTGCATCGTCCGGCGAGATCTCGAGCGTGGAAGCAGCCAAGGTGAGGGTCGTGAGCGACGTGGAGATGGTGCGGGGCTGCCGGGTGCTCGGGACCGTGGCCGACAATGACCTCGAAGACCTCCAGAAGAAAGCGGCCAAGGTCGGTGGGAACGTCGCACTCTTGACGCCTCAACGCACGATGAAGGGGGGCTACTTCGGGCTCCAGGACTACAAGACCGCCGACGTGTACAAGTGCGAGGGCCGCTAGCGCGGCCGTCAGCGAGTCGTCACGAGCGGGCGCCGGACCGTGACCGTCACCGTCGGCAGCGCGACGTCGCCGAAGATCTCGAAGTAGTAGCGGAAGCGGAGGCGCCGCTGCCCGGGCGGCACCGCCGCGACGAAACGAAGCCGTTGCGGTCCCCCGTACTTCATCCCCTCGTCCGGCAAGAAGTGACCGTCCTGCTCGATCTCGAGCGCAGAAACCTCGCCGGCGTCGTCGCCCTCCGGCTCTTCCGCCTTGGCGCCGGGACCGACCAGGACCAGCTCGCCGGGCGCCCAGAGCCTGAACGGCCCCTCGGCCGGACGCGGCGTGATGGTGACCTCTATGCGATAGTGCTCGCGAGGCCCACGGTCGGCCGCGCCGGCCTCGTCTTCGCCGGACGACCCCACCGCCGGCGCCTCGGTGCGCTCACCCGAGTGCACGCGCACCGTCGCGCCACGGAGGACAGCGCCCTTGGCCCGGAACGGGGCCTTCAGCAGGCGCGGCAGGGCCCACCTGAAGAGGACGGGGACGGCGAGCACCACCCCCGCGAACGCGGCCAGGAGCGCCCACCAGGGCAGGAGTCGGATCGCCGCGACGGCGCCCGCCCCGACGACCACGAGGAGGAAGAGGATCGGTCGCATCTTCGGTGCTCCTTTCGGGGCTCGGCCGGTGTCAGACAGCGTCACCCGCGTGGCAAAAATGTCACCCAATGAGGCGCCGATCGCGCCATTGGCGCCTCGGGGACGGATCTACTCCACCCCAGCCAGGACCAGGGCAAGCAGCGTGCCGGGCTTCCAGGACCGTCGGCGGGCCGCTGAGATATAGTCAACGCCGGGCCGCTGGCCGGCCGCTCGTCCGCGCGAGCGACCGGCAATCCTGAAGACCCGAGGAGGGCCGATCGTGAAAGTCGTCGATGCCATCGCCCGCATTCTCAAGACCGAGGGCGCCGAGTTCCTGAGCGCCTACCCGACCACACCGGTGATCGAGGCCGCGGCCAAGGCCGAGATCCGGCCCGTCCTCTGCCGCCAGGAGCGAGTGGGCGTGGGCATCGCCGACGGGTACGCGCGGGTGACGAACGGCAAGAAGCTCGCCGCGTTCTGCATGCAGTACGGGCCGGGAGCGGAGAACGCGTTCCCGGGCGTTGCCACCGCGTACTCCGACTCCACACCCATGCTGCTCCTGCCGCTCGGGCATCAGCGCGACCGCGCCCAGGTCTTTCCGCTGTTCAGCTCGGCGCGCACCTTCGCCTCGGTCACCAAGAGCGTCGAGACCATCACGGTGGGCAACCAGGTCGCGGACGTCATGCGCCGGGCCATCAGCCTGATGCGCATGGGCCGTCCGGGTCCGACGATGGTCGAGATCCCCGCCGACGTCGTCAACGAGGAGGTCCCCGACGCCCTGATCGACGCGTACCGGCCGGTCAAGGTGACGGCCGCCGGAGCCAACGTTCGAGACGTCGAGGCGGCCGCCCGCGTGCTCCGCGACGCGCGGCGCCCGGTGATCCACGCCGGCCAGGGCGTCCTGTACTCCGAGGCCTCGGCCGAGCTGGTCGAGCTGGCCGAGCTGCTCCAGGCCCCGGTCATGGCCACCCTCGAGGGCAAGAGCGCCTTCCCCGAGGATCACCCACTCGCCCTCGGCGCCGGCGGCCCCGCGGTCACCGGACAGACCCTGCACTATCTCCGCGAGGCCGACGTGGTGTTCGGCATCGGCTGCAGCTTCACCCGCCACGGAATGGCGGCCACCATCCCGGCGGGCAAGACGATCATCCACGCGACCAACGACGAGCGCGATCTCAACAAGAGCTACGTGGCCGACCACCCGCTCCTCGGGGACGCGCGCCTCGTGCTGCGCCAGTTCATCGAGACCATCAAGGGCCAGGGCGGGCGCCCGGCGGGACGGGAGAGCGTGCGGGCCGATCTCGAGCGCGTGCGCGCGGCCTGGCTCGCCGAGTGGGCCCCCACCCTCGGCTCGGCCGAGGTTCCGATGACGCCCTACCGCGTGATGGCCGAGTTCATGCGGACCGTCGACTCGCGCGAGGCCATCGTCACCCACGACTCGGGGAGCCCGCGCGACCAGCTCCTGCCCTTCTACCGCGCCGCCTCACCCCGCGGCTATCTCGGCTGGGGCAAGTCGCACGCGCTCGGCACCGGCCTCGGGCTCATCATCGGGGCCAAGCTCGCGGCCCCCGACAAGTTCTGCGTGAACTTCATGGGCGACGCCGCCTTCGGCATGACCGGACTCGACTTCGAGACGGCGGTGCGCTGCGGGATCCCCATCCTCACCGTCGTCCTCAACAACTCGGCCATGGCCATCGAGATCCCGCATCTCGTCGTGTCGCACGACAAGTACGGCACGCGCGACATCGGCGGGCGCTACGCGGACATGGCGCGCGCCATGGGCGGCTGGAGCGAGCGGGTCGAGCGGCCCGAGGACATCGCGGGCGCCTTCGCCCGGGCGAGAAAGATCACCGAGGGCGGGCAGGCCGCGCTGCTCGAGTTCATCACCAGCCAGGAGACGCGCTTCTCCAATCGCGGCGCGCTGCGGTAAGGAACCCCCCCGAGCACCGCCGGACGAAGCGCGCGCGACGCCTGGTCCGGCGGTGAGGGCGATCGACCCCTACTTCCGGATGGCGAACACCCAGATGACGCCGCCCTGGGGCACGTCGGTCTTGGTTCCCCGCGCTTCGTCGAGGGCGCCCTGCATCCGCTGGGCGTCCACACCCCATCCCGACTGGACCGCGATGTACTGCACCCCGTCCACCGAGAACGAGCTGGGCACCGCGGTGATTCCCGAATTGGTGCGCCACTGCCAGACGAGCTCACCGCTCTTGGCGTCGAAGGCGCGGAAGTAGCGGTCGTTGGTCCCGCCCGCGAAGACGAGGCCGCCCCCGGTGGTGAGCACCGGGCCCCAGTTGTGGGACTCGAACGTGCGCGTCCACACCTTCTTCCCGGTATTCATGTCCCACGCTTGGATCTCGCCCACGTGGTCCGTTCCCTGCACCACGTTCAGGCCGATGTCCTTGATCTCGGTGCCCAGCCACAGCTTGCCGGCCTCGTACGTCTGGGTGGCGCCGAGCAGAGACCCGCAGAGATTCTCGTTCACCGGGATATAGAGGTATCCGGTCTTCGGGTTGTACGCCGCCGGCACCCAGTCCTTGCCGCCCCACAGCGAGGGGCAGAATCCGACCTTCTTCCCGGTGGTCGGCTTCTTGGTCTCGTCGTAGGTGGGCCGCCCGGTCTTGGGGTCGACGCTCTTGAAGGCGGTCTGGTTCACGTACGGCCGGGCGTCGACGAAGGTGATGCCGTCCGCCTTGCGCTCGAGCACCCAGAGGTATCCGTTCCGCGCGGGGTGCACGAGGCTCTTGATCGTGCGGTCGCCGCGCTTGACGTCCATCAGGATCGGCGCGGAGACCTCGTCCCAGTCCCACGAGTCGTTCCAGTGGTACTGGTGATGGCCGCGGATCTTGCCGGTGTCCACGTCGAGGGCCAGCACCGACGCCGAGTAGAGATTGTCGCCCGGACGCTGGTCACCGATCCACTGCGCCGCGTTGCCGGTGCCCCAGTAGGCGAGGCCGAGCTGCGGATCGTAGGTGCCGGTGATCCAGACGGAGACGCCCCCGGTCTTCCACGTGTCGCCCGTCCAGGTCTGCGCCCCCGGCTCGCCCGGAGCGGGGATCGTGAACGTCTTCCACGCGGGCTTTCCGGTGGCGGCGTCGAGCGCCTGGATGAAACCGCGGATGCCGAGCTCGCCGCCGGATACCCCGACCATGATCTTGCCCTTGGCGATGAGCGGCGCCAGGGTCATGTAGTAGCCCTTCTTGTAGTCCTCGACCGCCTCGTCCCAGACCACCTTGCCGGTCTTGGCGTCGAGCGCCACCACGTGGGCGTCGAGGGTGGCCAGATACACCTTGTCCCCGTAGACGCCGACGCCGCGGTTGGTCGGATGGAGCTGGAACAGGTCCTCGGGCAGCTCCCGCTTGTACCGCCACAGGAGCTCGCCGGTCTTCGCCTCGAGGGCGAGGACCTGGTTCTGCGGAGTGCTCACGAACATCACCCCGTTGTTGACGATCGGGGGCGCCTGATGACCCTCCGCGACACCCGTCGAGAACGTCCACACCGGCACGAGCTTCCCGGCGTTCGCCGGCGTGATCTGATCCAGGGAGCTGTAGCCCCACCCGTCGTACGTCCCCCGATACATCAGCCAGTTCTCGGGCTCCGGGCTGACCAGACGCTGATCCGTCACCGGTGCGTAGGTCGTGACCCCCTGGGTCGCCTTTGCCCGCGGCGCCGGCGCCCCCATGGCCGCCTTGGGCGCGTCGGGCGACGTGGCACACCCGCCGATCAGGAGAACCGACGTCGTTGCCGTCATCAGAAGACCGCCTATGGCGAGGAACGTTCTCATGGCCACGATCGCTCTCCTCTCGGTCAGGTCGGTGAAGATCAGACCACTTACACCCGGTGACGTCACCCGGTCTGAAAGCCGGGCCGGCCCATGAAGTTGCCGCTGGCGATCAGCACGCCGTCGACGACTTTCACGGGCAGCCTCGGCAATCGCCGGGGCGCGGGGCCGCCGACGACGCGGCCACTGTCCTTGGGATCGAACTCGGACTCGTGACACGGACACCGGAATCGCTTCACCTCCGGCTTCCACAGCACCACGTCGCAGCCCGCGTGCGTGCAGACCCCGGAGTAGGCCACGATCCCGTCGGCGGCACGGCTCCGCGTCTCGTCGGTGAGCTCGGCCGCGCCGATGCGGACCAGCAGGACCTGATTGAGGCGGGAGCCGTCTCGAACCACGCTCGTGCCCGGGTCCATGGGATAGACGACCAGCGGAGGACCGCCTTCGGGAAGGTCGGCGACCGTGATGGGCTGCTGAGGCCGCTCGCCCGACTGGCGGACGAAGCGATCACCGGCCTGGGGGCGCAGGCTCTTGGGGTCGCCGCCCTGCGCGATCGCCTCGCGCCACGGGCACAGGCCGCCGAGGGGCACGCTCACCCCCACGGTGAGCGCGACGCGCAGCAGCGCGCGGCGGACCGCGCGGTGACTCGACTCGCTTTCTTCCCACTGACCCATGGCGTGCTCCGACCTCGACGTCGGATCCCGGACAGCGTACGCCGGGATTGTGGTGTCGTCCCTCACCCATGTCAAGGCGCGTGACCCGCGCGCGGTTTGACCTCTCCGGCGCACTCTGGCAGGATCGCCGCACGAGCCATGGTAACGACGCTCACCGTGCGGTGGCTCGCTCCGATCGCGGTGGCCGGGCTCGTCATGCTCCCCCGGCTCGCCTCCCCCCAGTTCGGGCTCCTCGACGATGGGCTGACGCTGCAGACGGGCCGCGAGGTGATCGGCCGGTGGTCGAGCACGCTTCACCTCATTCCGGAGACCGGTCGTTTCTTCCCGGCCTACTGGCTCGTCTACTCCGCGGTCTTCGGGCTCGTCGGCGCTCGCCCGCTCGCGTTCTTCACCGTCAACGTTCTCCTCCTCGCCGGCCTGCTCGCGATGCTCGCCCGCCTGGTGCGCTGGGCCGGCGGGACACCAGGGCAAGCCGGGGTGGCCGCGATCCTGTTCGCGCTGTGCGGGCCGGCGATCGAAACCTTCTACACCCTGTCGAAGGCCGAGCCGTGGCAGCTGACGTGGATCGGCCTCTCCCTCCTGGCCACCGCGGCGGCCGCGACCGAAGCCCACCGGGGGCGCCGGGCGGGATTGCTCACCCTCGCCGGCGCCCTGCTGCTCTTCGCCCACGCCACGAAGGAGACGACCGTCGTCCTCGTCCCGATCTCCATCGGCTGGCTCGCCATCGAATGGTGGGCCACCCGCGCGCGCGGCGCATGGGCGCGCTTCGCCGCCACGTCCGTCGCGATCAACGTGCTCGCGGCGGCCGTCTTCGCCACCCTGCGCTGGTACTATGCGCCTCTCGGCCTCGCGGAAGGCACGTACACCCGCGCCTACGGGCTTCCCCCCGGTGCGATGGCCGCCGCGCTGTCCCGGATCTTCGCGTGGCTCGCCAGAGACTTTCCGTTCCTCCTGCCGCTGCTGCCCCTCGCGGCGGCCGCGGTGGTCGGCGGCCGCTCCGCGTCGCGGCGTCTCATCCTCTACGCCGGGGTCTGGATGGCGGGCTGGCTCGCGGTCTACCTGCCGTGGCCGGTGACCTTCGAATACTATCTGTTACCCTTTGCCTTCGGGGCCGCCGCGCTCGCCGGCACCGTCGTCGGCGACGCCTGGACCTCACGAAGCCGCGAGCATCCGGCCGCGAGACGGTGCGTGGCCTGGTCCGTCCTGGTGGCGAGCGCATCGCTCTGGGTGGCGGCGCTCGTGAACGCCAGTGCCGACGCCCGCGTTCAGCTCGCGGTGGACCGAGCCAACGCCGACCTGGTCGACTTCCTGGCCGGGCTGCCCGGCCGCAGCCGCGTCCTGGTGAACACCCGCGTGAACGAGTACCTGATCGAGCTGCCCATGCACCTGTCGCAGATCAAGCGCCGTCCCGACATCATCGTGGAGCACGTCACCGCGCCGGATCGCACCGGGCCGCCGGCCCCCGATCTCTTCGTGGTCACCGCGGAGATGGCCAACAAGCCGACGCCGACCGTCCGGATCGCCCTCGACGAGCCGGGGGTCAGACACGATAATGCGATGCTGAGCGCGATACTGGCCGGACGCGCCGAGCCGGTGTACCGGACCGCACGGCACACTCGTCTCGTCGAGCTCGGGATCCACCGGCTCCTCTGCCCGGCCACGGTGAACCCGCGCTCCGACGTCACCTACTGCCCGGGCGATCGAGGCGTGATCGACCGGCGGCTTTTCTCGTACGGATGGCAGGTGCACCGCCTGATGCGGGGGCCCGCGGCCGGCCACGGGGACACGCGACATGACGGCTGACGAGCGGCGCCTCGCGATCGACATCATCGTCCCCCTGTACAACGAGGAGCGGATCGTCGCCGAGTTCCACCGCGGGCTGATGGACGTGGTGACGCGGTTGAGACGCGAGCACGACGTCCGGATCTGCTACGTCAACGACGGCTCCGTGGACCACACCGGCGCCGAGCTCGCGAAGCTGGCGGCCGACGACGCCGCGGTGACCGTCCTGGAGCTGAGCCGCAACTTCGGACACCAGGCGGCCCTCACCGCCGGGCTCGATCGCGCCACGGGCGACGTGGTGGTCACCCTCGATGGCGACGGGCAGCATCCGCCCGAGCTGATCGCCGACATGGTGGCCCTGTACCGCGCGGGCTACGAGGTGGTGCTCACCCAGCGGGTCACCACCGATCAGCCGCGGTTCAAGCGGTGGACCTCCGCCGGCTTCTACCGCCTCCTGAGCGTGATCGGCGATACGAGGATCATCACCGGCTCGGCCGACTACCGGCTCGTGTCGCGGCCGGTCCTCGACGCGCTGCGCGAGATGCGCGAGTACCACCGCTTCCTCCGGGGCATGGTCGCCTGGGCGGGATACCGCACCGTCGTCATCCCGTATGAGGAGCGCGCGCGGATCGGCGGGCCGGCGAAGTACTCGCTGCGTAGGATGGCCCGGCTGGCCGCCGATGCCACCTTCTCGTTCTCGCTGGTACCGCTCCGGATCGCGCTCGTCGTCGGCTTGTGCTTCCTGCTCCTGGCCGCCGCCGAGGTTCTCTACGTCACCAGCTTCTGGCTCACCGGACGCCAGCACCTGCTCGTCCCGGGCTGGGCTTCCCTGATGTTCATGATCCTGATCGTGGGCGCCTCGCTCATGATCGCGGTCGGGCTGGTCGGCATCTACGTCGGCTACATCTTTCAGGAGGTCAAGCGCCGCCCGGTCTACCTGCTCCGGAACGTTCACCCGAGCGCCGGCCAACCCCGGCCCCCGGGCGGGGACGATCAGAACCCGTGACGCGTGCCTCGCCTCGCCATTTCTACGAGAGCATCGCCCATCGGTTCGAGGGCCTGGACCACCCCGACGATCTGCGCCGGCGCCTGAGCATCGTGTTCGACGAGTGCCTGGCCGAGACGAGGCTCACCGGCACGCGAACGCTGGACGCCGGCTGTGGCTACGGGGCCTTCTCGGAGGCGGCGGTCAAGCGGGGAGCGGCCGTGGTCAGCCTCGACCTCGGCGAACGACTGGTCGCTCGCGCGACCGCCCGGGCGGGCAGCCGCGGACTCGTCGCCGACGTCTGCCAGCTCGCCGTCCGCGACCAGAGCTTCGACATCATCATCTCCAGCGAGATGCTCGAGCACACCGGCGCCGCGGACCAGGCGATCCGGGAGCTCGCGCGGGTCTTGCGGCCGGAGGGCCTGCTCGTGCTGACCACGCCAAACCGCGTGTGGCAGGGCGTGGTGCGCGCGGCCAGCCGGCTCCGGCTGAGGCCGTTCCGCGGAATCGAGGCCTTCGTCGGGTGGCGCGGCCTGGAGCGGTCGTGCGCGGCGGCCGGTCTGGAGGTCCTCGTCCATGTCGGTTTTCACCCGTGGCCGTTTCATCTCGGCTTGAAGAAGGCGGCGAGAATCGTGGAGAGGCGCTTCGCCCGGGGACGGCTGGCGAGCCTGATGGTCAATCAGGCGGTGATCGCCCGGAGACGCCCGTCCGCGGCGCCCCCTTGACCCCTCTCAGTCGAAGGTCAAGACGGTGCGCGCGACCTCGCCCGCCTTCATCGCGCGGAAGGCCTCGTTGATATCGTCGAGCCGCCCCCGGCGGGTGACCATCTCGTCGAGCAGCAGCCGGCCCTGGCGATAGAAGTCGAGGTACCGCGGAATGTCGATCCGGAAGCGGTTGCCGCCCATGCGGGAGGTCTGCACGCGACACTCGGGGCGGATGGCCATCCAGGGAAACTCGATCTTGGCGTCGGGCGGCAGGACCCCGACGATGGTGGCGGTGCCGCGGACGGCCAGGCACTCGATCGCCTGACGCACGAGGGTCGTGTTGCCGACCGCCTCGAACGCGTGGTCGACGCCGGCGCCGCCGGTGAGCGCGCGCACCGCCGCGACCGGGTCGTCGTTCGCGGTGTTGACCACGTGGGTCGCGCCGACCCGCCGGGCCATCTCGAGCTTGCCGTCGAACCGATCGAGCGCGATGATCTGCCGGGCCCCGCCGATCCGGGCCCCCTGCACGATCGACAGCCCCACGCCACCGCAGCCGAAGACCGCCACCGTCTGCCCGGCTTCCATCTGCGCGCTCCGGAGCGCCGCCCCCACCCCGGTGAGAACCCCGCAGCCCACGAGGGCGGCGCGATCCAGCGGCAGGTCGTCGTCGATCTTCACCACCGAGTTCTCGTGCAAGAGCATGCGCTCGGCATAGCTGCCGATGCCCGCGAACGAGGGGATGCCCTGCCCCTTCCGCGACAGCCGCGGCGGCGCCGCTTCGCTCCGCGCCACCGCTCCCCCGACGCAGACATTGGGGTGGCCGCTGAGGCATTGCGCACAGCTGCCGCAGAAGCCGGAGAGGCAGGCCACCACGTGGTCGCCGGCCCGGAGCGCCGCCACCTGATCGCCGACCGCCTCGACGATGCCGGCCCCCTCGTGACCGAGCACGATCCCGCGGTCGAGCGCAAAACGGCCGTCCCCGTCGACCACGTGCAGGTCGCTGTGGCAGACGCCGGTCGCGACGGTGCGGACGAGGACCTCTCGGCCGAGCGGCCGATCGATGTCGATGGATTCGATGCCCACCGGCACATGGGTCGCGCGGCAGACCGCAGCCTTGATCTCCATGGGACGCCTCCTTGCGTGGTCGGGTCGGCCGGAGTATAGCGCGGCGCGATTTGCTACCCTAGCGGGCGGAAAGGGGATCGACCGCCATGGCGCACTGGTTGCTGAAGTCCGAGCCCGATGATTGGTCGTGGGCCCAGCAGGTCGCGAAGGGTCGTGAGGGCGCGGAGTGGACGGGGATCAGGAACTTCTCGGCCCAGAGGCACCTGCGCGCCATGAAGAAGGGCGAGCAGGCGTTCTTCTACCACACCGGCAAGGAGCGCGCGATCGTCGGCATCGTCAAGGTGATCGCGGAGGCGCACCCGGATTCCACCGATCGCGCCTGGCAGGCCATCGACGTCGCCGCGGTCGAGCCGCTCCCGACATCGGTCGGCCTCGATCGGATCAAGGCGGATAAGCGATTCGCCACCATGGCGCTCGTCAGGGTGGCCCGGCTGTCCGTCCAGCCGGTAACCGACGCCGAGTGGCGGCTCCTCTGCCAGATGGGAGGCCGCGACTAGGCCGGGGTGGGATCCGCCGCCACCTGGGGCCACTCGGCCCGCGCCCGCTCGCGGAGCTTCACCTTCTGGACCTTGCCCGAGCTGGTCATCGGGAACTCGTCGACGAAGGCGACGTGACGAGGGATCTTGAAGCTCGCCACCCGTCCGCGGCAGTGCTCGATCACCTCCCGCTCGGACAGGGCACCGCCGGGGGCGACCTGCACGAAGGCCACCGCCACCTCGGAGAGCCGCCCGTCGGGCAGCCCGACCACCGAGGCCGCATTGACGGCGGGGTGGGTCATGAGGAAGGCCTCGACCTCCATGGGGTC
>DATFUK010000383.1:0-3534 GCA_035260865.1 Candidatus Methylomirabilota bacterium
AGACGATGATCTCGGCGCGCTCCAGCACCGTCTCGGTGACGCTGCGCGGCCCGCGGAAGAACCGGTCGATCGGCACCGTGCGGCGGCCCGCCGGACCCGCCACCGTCACGCGCGCGTCGAGCGCCATCAGGGCCGGCGCGAGGTCGGACGGGTGCGACATGACGCAGACGCCCAGGCCCAGCACCGAGAAGTAGGTGCGGTTACTTCCGGGCAGCGCGAAGCACTGCCGGCCGCCGCGCTTGAGGCACGGGAACTGGGGATGGCGGAAGTACCAGCACCAGGGGCGCTGGCAGAGGTTGCCGCCCACCGTGCCCATCGATCGGATCTGGGCGGTGGCCACCGCGGCCGCGGCCTGGGCCAGGGCGGGGAACCGCCCGACGACCCGCGGGTCGCGCTCGAGGTCCACCAGGGTGACCGCCGCGCCGATGCGCAGGCCTCCGTCCCGCAGCTCGGCGATGCCGGCGAGCTCGGGAATGCGCTTGACGTTGACGAGCACCTCCGGCACCGGCATGCCGGGCCCGGAGATGCGGTCCTTCATCAGGCCGAGCAGGTCGGTGCCGCCGGCCAGGACCTGGGCGCGGGTCCCGTGCTCGGCGAGGGTGTCCACCGCCTCCGCGACGGAGCCCGCGCTCACGTGGGCGAACGCGGGCAGCTCATCGAGCATCGGCGGTCTTCTTCCGGGCCGCGAGCGCCTCGAGGATGCGCGCGGGCGTGATCGGCAGGGTGTCGATGCCGAGGTCCAGGGCGTGACGGATCGCGTTGCGGACCGCGGGCATCACCCCGACCAGCGGCGCCTCGCCCACCGGCTTGGCCGAGTAGGGATAGAAGGCGTCCTCGCGCTCGACGTTCCGGGCCTCGATCACCGGAGTCTCGAGCGCGGTCGGGACGCGGTACTGGTGGACGTCCGGGGTCAGGAGCACCCCGCTCTTGCCGTCGAGCTCGGCCTCCTCGTAGAGGCCGTAGCCGAGGCCCATCACCGCGCCCCCGTACTGCTGCGACTCCACAAGCTTCGGGTTGATGGGCCGGCCGATGTCGTGCGAGCACACGATGCGGAGCACGCGCAGCTCGCCGGTCTCCACGTCGACCTCGACCTCCGCCCCGTGGGCGCCGAAGAGGCGGAAGATCACGTCGTCCGGATTGGGGGCGCGGCTACCGGTGGCGCGGATCTCGGGCCCGTCCATGAGGGCGCACGCCTCGGTGAAGGACATCCCGCGCTCGGGGACCCCGCGCACGTAGATGCGCTCCTCGGCCGCGACCAGGTCCAGCGGCGAGACCTCGAGGCGCGCGGCCACCAGCTCGCAGAGCCGCCCGCGCACCTGGGCCGCGGCCTGGAGCACCGCCGGGCCCATCTCGCTGGTGATGCGCGAGGCGTGGCTCGACGGGGCGTAGTGGGTGCCGTCGGTGTCGCCGTGGTGGATGTGGATCCGCTCGGGGGGCAGCCCCAGCTCCTCGGCCGCGATCATCGGGAGGATGGTGATCTGCCCGGCCCCGATCTCCACCACCCCGGCCTGGACCTCCACCGAGCCGTCCGGGCGCGCCACCACGTCGGCCTTGGCCGAGAACGGCGCGTACCCGCCGCGCTCGATGCAGTAGGCCGCGATGCCGACGCCGCGCCGCACCGGGCCGCGCGCCTCCGCCTTCAGCCGGTCGCGCTCGCTCCAGCCGATCGCGTCCGCCACCGCGGCCAGGCAGGCGTCGAGGTGCTTGGACGTGTAGGGCAGGGCCGGCGTGGTGTCGTCGAGCCCCTGGAAGTCCTCCGCGTAGTTCTTCATGCGCAGCGCGAGGGGATCCATGCCGAGGTGCGCGGCGAGGTCATCGATCGCGGCCTCGGTCGAGAAGGTGGCGATGGGATCGAGCACCCCGCGCTGCGGGCCGGTGGGCGTGGTGTTGGTGTAGACCGCCACGATCCGCACGCGTACGCTGGGGCAGCGGTAGAGCTCCGAGATCTGGTGGAGGGTCATGGCGTAGCGGCCCGCGTAGAGGCTGCCCGAGCCGATGTCGAGCACGATCTCCGCGTCGATCGCGGTGAGGGTGCCGTCGCGGCGGGCCCCGAGGCGCATGGTGACCTCACCCGCGTAGCGTCGCGGGTGGCTCAGGAACTCCTCGGGCCGGGTGAGCTCGAGGCGCACCGGCCGGCCAGCCAGCATGGCGAGCCGGGCCGCGTAGTGCACCACCCGCTGCGCCCCGGCCTTGGAGCCGAAGCCGCCGCCCATGTTCTGCACCACCACCCGGACGCGGTCCTCCTCGAGCCCGAGCGATTTCGCGAGCTCGCGCTTGACGTTCCACACCCCCTGCGAGGCCTCGTAGATCGTGAGGCGATCGCCGTCCCAGTCGGCGATGCAGCAGCGGGTTTGGATGTCCACGTGGTACTGGGTGGGCAGGCTGAAGCGGCTCTCGCTGACCACGTCCGCCTCGGCCAGGCCGCGCTCCACGTCGCCGCGGGCGCGCAGGTAGACCGGCTGCTGGACGTTGCCCTCGCGCGGGCGCTCCACGTCGAGCACCGGCACGCGGGGGGCGTCGGGTTTCATCGCGTCGCGCGGGGTCAGCGCGGCGGGCCGGACCTCGTACTCCACCTCGATCAGCGCGAGGGCCTGGGCCGCGATGTCCACCGTCTCCGCGGCCACCAGGGCCACCTCCTGCCCCGCGTAGGCGATCTCCTCGGGGAAGGCGGGCTGCGCGATCATGTACCAGTAGGTGTGCCACCCGCGCGTGTTCTCGAGGCTCAGCACCGCGTGCACGCCGGGGAGCGCGGCCGCGCGCCTGGTATCGATGCGCACGATGCGCGCGTGCGCGTGGGGGGACCGGAGAATCTTGGCGTGCAGCATGCCGGGCAGGGTCATGTCCGACGAATAGATCGCGGCCCCGGTCACCTTGTCGAGCGCGTCCCGGCGGTCGATGGAGCGGCCGATGACGGAGAGCTCGCGGCCGAGCGGGGGCGGGACCTCGCCGTGGACGAGGAGGCGGCCCCGGGGCGGCGGACCGGCGGGGCTCATCGGGGACCGGCCGCGCGCTCGCGCAGCGTGCGGGCGGCGGCCAGCGCGGCCTTGACCGTGTTCGGGTAGGTGCCGCAGCGGCAGAGGTTGCCGCCCACCGCCTGGCGGACGTCGTCCTCGGTGAAGGTGAGGGTCTCGTCCAGCAGCGCCTTGAGCGACATGAGCATGCCCGGGATGCAGATGCCGCACTGGACCGCGTCGTGCTCGATGAAGGCGGCCTGCAGGGGATGAAGCCCGTCGGGGCCGGCGAGCCCTTCCACCGTCTCCACGACCCGCCCCGCCGCCTCCATCGCCAGGACCGAGCACGAGAAGACCGCGCGCCCGTCGAGCACGACGGTGCAGCTCCCGCACTCGGCGCGGTTGCAGCCCACCTTGGTGCCGGTCAGCCCGAGGTCCTCGCGCAGCGCCTCGGCGAGTGTGCGCCGCGCGGCGACCTCGACGTGGTGCACCTGTCCGTTCACGACGAGGGAGACGCGGCTTCGAGCGGAGAGCGCGAGCGCCATGGCGGGCCTCAGATGCCGGTGCTGGGCAGGATCCGGTT
>DATFUK010000384.1:0-7344 GCA_035260865.1 Candidatus Methylomirabilota bacterium
TCCCGCCGCGTGCTCCGGTCCCAGCCGCCCGTCCGCTCCCGATCCGCCATCACCCGTTCCTCCCCCATCAGCCGTTCCTCCCGTAATTGTTGGACATGACGTCCTGGATCTCCCCGTCCTTCATGACGAGGCGCACCCGGCGGAGCGCCTCGATATCGGCCAGCGGATCACCCTCGATCGCGATCAGGTCCGCGCGCTTGCCCGGCACCAGGCTGCCCACCTCGGAGTCCATCCGGCAGGCCTCGGCGGCCCAGCGCGTGCCCGACCGCAGCGCGTCCGCGGTGGAGACCCCGAAGCGCACCAGCGTCTCCAGCTCGAAGGGCATGGCCCCGTGCACCCCGTCGGTGCCGGAGGCGTAGCGCACGCCGGAAGCGAGATGGCGCGGGAAGGTCTCCGCGATCGTCCGGCGCGCGGCGGCCAGCTTCTGCATGATCGCCGGGTTGCGCCCGTCGCCCTGCTCGATGCCGCGCTCGTGCATGAAGATCGCGAAGGTGCAGATGAGCCAGGCGCGGTGCTCCTTCATCAGGGCGACGTCGTCGTCGGTGGCCAGCCCGGCGTGCTCGATGGTGGAGACGCCCTCCTCCACGCACAGGCGCAGGCCCGGCCCGCCGTGGGCGTGGGCCGCCGCGTACTTGCCCGCCCGCAGCGCCTCCTCCACCGCGGCCCGGATCTCCTCGCGCGAGTAGACGCTCGCGTTGAGCGTGGTGCCCGGCGAGCTGACCCCTCCGGTGGCGAAGATCTTCACGTGATCGGCGCCGCGCTGGAAGTTCTCGCGCACCCCGCGCCGGATCTCGTCCACCCCGTCGAAGGCGGAGTGCGCGCGGCCGTGGCCATTGCTCGAGGTGATCCCGCGGGTGCCGCAGAGCAGGCGCGGCCCCGGGATCACCCCCGCCGCGATCGCCTCCCGCACCGCCACGTCCAGGAAGTGCTCCTCGGTCATCACCCGCAGCGTGGTGGTCCCCGAGGCCAGGTCGCGGCGGAGGTTGGCGGTCGCGCGCAGGGCCTGGGGCACCGCCTCCTGGCGGAGCTGGCCGATCTGGTCGCCGTCGCCGGGCACGATCGAGATATGGCTGTGCGCGTCCACCAGGCCCGGCATCACGAAGCGGTCGCTCCAGTCGAGCACCGCGGCCCCCGCGGGCACCGGGGTGGTGGCGGCCGGCCCGACCGCGGTGATCCGCGCGCCGTCCACCACGACGACCGCGCCGCGCGCGGGCGGCGCGCCGGTGCCGTCGAAGAGCGTGCCGCAGCGGATCGCGCGAAGCGAAGCCATCGGGCCGCCCGGCTAGCCGCCGGCCCGCGCGCCGTAGTCGCGCCGCGCGGCCTCCGGAGTCACGTAGCCTTCGCTGACGTCACGGCGCACCGCCGCCGGGTCGCGCTCGGCGGCCGGGCCGAACCCGCCCCCGCCCCCGGTCATGATGCGCACGCGCTCGCCCGCCGCGATCGGGTGCTGGGTCGCCTTGCGGACGTGGCGGACCGCCCCGTCGGGCGCGGTGATCTCCACCCCGTTCACCGCGCCGTCCGTCCCGCCCTGGAGACCCCACGGCGGCGTCACCTTGCGCTCGAGGCTGAACGTGATGAAGGCGGGCGCGAGGAACTCGTAGACCCGCTCGATGCCGAGGCCGCCGCGATGGCGTCCCGCGCCGCCCGAGTCCGGCCGGAGGCCGTACTTGAGGATGCGCATGGTCGGGATGCGCGACTCCACCACCTCCACCGGGTTGTTCCGCGCGGTCGAGCCCGCGAAGATGATCATGCCGGACTCGCCGTCGTAGGCCGGCCGCGCCCCGGTGCCGCCCGCGTTGAGGTCGCCCTGGATGAAGAGCCGGCCGGTGTCGGGATGGGTCCCGAACGCGATCGTCGGCATCTGGTCCCCGTAGGAACCGGCCGGGATGCGGTCGGGCATCGCCTCCGAGAGCGCGCGCAGCCCCAGGTCGATCAGCAGGTTGATCGGCACGTAGTAGCGCGCGGTCGGAGCGGGCTCCTCGCAGGCCAGCACCGAGCGCGGCGGGATGCGCACGGTGAGCGGCCGGAAGCAGCCCTCGTCCACCGGGGTCAGCGGCGTGGTCAGGCACTTGATGAGGAGCCGGCACGCGCTGATCGTGATCGCGTCGCCGCAGTTGAAGGGGCCCACCACCTGCGGGCTCGAGCCCTCGAAGTCCACCGTCATCGCGCCCTGGTCCAGCGTGATCGCCATCTCGATCCGCACCGGCTGCTCCAGGCTGATGCCGTCGTTGTCGAAGTGGGCCACCGCGCGATAGGTCCCCGACGGGATGCGCGCGAGCTCGGCGCGGGTGCGCCGCTCGGACTGCTCGAGGAAGACCCGGGTGGCGTCGAGCACGGTGTCGCGGCCGTACTTGCCGAGGATCTCGTGGAAGTAGGCGAGGCCGGCCCGGCACACCGCGATCATGGCCTGCACGTCCTTCATCGTGCCGCTCTCGGTGCGGATGTTGCCCCGGATCATCCGCAGCACCTCGTCGTTCAGCACCCCCCGGTCGAAGAGCCGCACCGACTGGAAGCGCAGACCCTCCTGGCGGAACTCGCGCGAGCCGATCTGCATGGAGCTCGGCACCGGGCCGCCCACGTCGCTCCAGTGGGCCTTCACCGAGACGAAGCCGGTGAGCTGGCCTTCCCAGAACACCGGGGCGTACATCGCCACGTCGTTCAGGTGGTTGCCGTTGCCCGCGTAGGGGTCGTTGTGGATGAACACGTCGCCCTCGCGGAAGGCCTCGAGGCCGCGGTCGGCCACGGTGGCCTGGATGGGAAACCCCAGGTGCCCCTGGAAGACGGGCAGCCCGATCCCCTGCGCGATCATCTGGATGTCGGGATCGAAGATCGCGCAGCCGAAGTCCAGGCTCTCGCTGATGATGTGGTTGTAGGCGGTCTTGATCATGGTGATCCGCATGCGCTCGGCCGCCGCGTTGAGCGCGGCGCGGACCACCTCGACGGTCACCGCATCGAGCGGGACGTTCCCCATGGCTCAGCCTCCCTTCACCACGTCGATCGCGAGGCACGCGTTGGCCTCGGTCCGGAGGCGGTCGCCCGGCTCCAGCATCGTGGTCGTGCCCGATTCCTCGATCGCGGCCGGACCTTCGACGACGTCACCGGCCCGCAACCGCTCGCGCTGGTAGACGCGGTACTCGAGGACGTCGCGGAGCAGCGTCGAGTAGATCTTGCGCGTCTCGAAAGCGGGGGCCCGTCCCCCGCCGCGCTCGCCCGTCCTGCTTTCGAGAATCGGCAGCGGCGCCCGCTCGAGCGGGTAGACCACGGCCAGGCGCAGGTTCAGAAGCTGCACCTCCACGTCGGTCGCCGCGTAGCCGTAGGCCCGCTGGTGCGCGGCGTCGAAGCGGCCTCGGAGCGACGCCCAGTCCGCGAGGCTCCCCACGTCGACCGTCACCGTGTGCTCCTGGCCCAGGTAGCGAAGGTCCGCGGCCCGGTGCCGGGTCGCCGCGCCGACCGGCGGCAGGATGGACTCGATCTCGCGCTCCATCTCGCGATAGCGCGCCTCCGCCCACGCGGCGTCGGTGCGCTCGAGCGGCTCCAGCACGGTCCGCACCAGGTCGTGACGCAGATCCGTCGCCAGCATGCCCCACGCCGAGAACGTCGAGGGGGCGGGCGGGATGATGACCCGCGGGATCCCGAGCTCGCGCGCGATCGCCACCGCGTGGAGCGGCCCGCCCCCGCCGTAGGCGACCAGCGTGTAGTCCCGCGGGTCGAGGCCTCGCTCGGTGGTGATGCTGCGCACCGCCAGCGCCATCTTCACGTCGGCCAGCCGCACGACCCCGGCGGCCGCGTTGTCGCGCGCGAGCCCGAGGGGCAGCCCGAGGCGCTCCTCGATGGCCCGCGCGGCTCCGGGGTGGTCCAGGGGCATGGTCCCGCCAAGAAAGCGCCCGGCCGCGATGCGCCCCAGCACCAGGTTGGCGTCGGTGACGGTGGGCTCGGCACCGCCGCGGCCGTAGCAGACCGGGCCCGGGGCCGCGCCCGCGCTCTGCGGGCCCAGGGCCAGCGCGCCGCCGGCGTCGATCCAGGCGATGGTGCCGCCGCCCGCGCTCACCTCGGTGATGTCGATGACCGGGATGCGGAGCGGGTGGCCGTCCACGTGATACTCGTCGGTGGTCTGCACGAGCCCGCCCGCGACGATCGCGCACTTGGCGGTGGTCCCGCCCATGTCGAAGGAGATGAGCCGGTCCGCGCCGAGCGCCTGCGCGAGGCTCGCGCAGCCGATCGCCCCCGCCGCGGGGCCCGACTCGATCGTGTGCACCGGCTTGGACGCGGCGGCGGCGACCGAGAAGGCCCCGCCGTTCGACTGGGTGATCAGGAGCTGGCCGCGGAAACCGCGACCGGCCAGCCCCCGCTCGAAGTCGCCGAGGTAGCGGTCCATGATCGGCCGGATGTAGGCGTTCACCACCGTGGTGCTGGTGCGCTCGTACTCGCGCCACTCCTGGGTGATCCGGTGGGAGACCGACACCGACGCCCGCGGGAGCACCTCCGCGACCAGCTCGGCGGCGCGCCGCTCGTGCTCCGGGTTGCGGAACGAGAACACGAAGCACACCGCGACCGACTCGACCCCGTCCTCGCCCAGCCGGCGGGCCGCGTCGCGGACGGCCGCCTCGTCCAGCGGGATCAGCACCTCGCCCCGCGCGGTCACGCGCTCGCTCACCTCGAGGCGGCGGCCGCGCGGCACCAGGGCGGCGGGCCGGCGGTAGAGCACATCGTACATGCGCAGGAAGTTGCCCCGGCCGATCTCGAGCACGTCCCGGAACCCCTCGGTGGTGATGAGGCCGGTCAGCACGCCCTTGCGCTCGAGCAAGGCGTTGATCCCGATGGTGGTCCCGTGGATGACGAGGCGGCAGTCGGCCAGGCGCGTCCCCGCCTGGTCCACGCACCGGAGAATCCCCTCGAGCAGGTCGTGCGGGGTGGAGAGGGCCTTGGTGTCCACCAGGGCGCCGGTCGCCTCGTCCAGCGCGACCAGGTCCGTGAAGGTGCCACCGATGTCGATGCCGATCCGGAGTGCCACGGGTGCGCGAAGTATACGGGCGCGTGGCCCCGCGTCGCAAGCCGGGCGCTCTCGATCCCCCGGGGTGTCGTGCTACCGTGATTCACGATGAGCGCGTGGCCTCGCGTGATCCTGGCCCTGGTTTTGCTCGTCGCGGCCACCGGCTGCGCGAAGCAGGTTCTCTCGCCGGATCTCCCCGCGGCCTCGAGCTCGCCCGGGGGATCCCCGTCGTCCCGCAATGCGACCGCCGCCCGCGAGGCGACCCGTTACCTCGGCGCGCCCTACGTGTGGGCCGGCTCGAGCCCCTCCGGCTTCGACTGCTCCGGGCTCGTCATGTACGCCTTCGGCAAGGTCGGCGTCGCCATGCCTCACAATGCCGCGCAGCAGTTCCGCCTCGGCACCCCGGTCGCTCGCGATCGGCTGGTGCCCGGCGACGTCGTGTTCTTCAACCAGCTCCGCCACAACGGGATCTACCTGGGTGACGGGCGCTTCGTCCACTCCACCAAGCCGGGCGGCGTGAAGATCGCGCGGCTGGACGACGAGTGGTTCCGCAGCCGCTGGGTCGGGGCGCGCCGCCTCTAGCCGATCCCCCAGCCCACACGCCGCCGCCCACGGGCCGTGGGCCCTCATCGAGCCTCCCGCTTGACAGCCAGGATCGCGGCTAGTATTCTCCCATTCACCGGTCGAGAATAGAGTAAATGGCAAAGGGGGCTTTATGAACAGGGTCTTGCGCCGTCCCATCGCGATCCTGGACGAGCATCCGGAGTGGTCGAGCCGCCTGATCGCCGAGCTGGAAGGCCGGCGACTGCCGTACGAGAAGGTCGACCACTCCAATCACGCGTACGATCCGCGCGACCGTGACCCCCGCTACTCCGTGATCGTGAACCGCACGAGTCCGTCGTCGGCCACCCGCGGGCACGGCGGCGTGCTCTTCTATGCCGAGGCGTTGCTCAACCACTACGCCTCGCTCGGGGTGCCGGTCATCAACCCGGTCCAGGCCTACCGGGGCGAGAAGTCGAAGGCGCTCCAGCTCGATCTGTTCGAGCGCGTGGGGGCTCGCTATCCACGCACGCTGGTGGTCAATCACCCGGACAAGATCCTGAAAGCCCTCGACCAGATCCCCTTCCCGCTCGTGGTCAAGCCGAACGTGGGCGGCTCGGGGGCGGGCATCGTCCGCTTCGACTCACGCGAAGATCTGCAGGCCGGCCTGCCTGGTCTCCACTTCGGCCCGGACGGGACGGTGCTCGTGCAGGAGTACCTCGAGTCGGAGGAGGGCGCGATCGTGCGGGTCGAGGTGATGGACGGCCGGTACCTCTACGCGATCCGCATCGTGCGCGAGGCCCGGGCCGGCTTCAACCTGTGCCCGGCCGACATCTGCCAGACGTCCGACGCGCCGGCCGCGCCGGCGGTCACCGGGCTCGAGGCCTGCCCGGCGGCGCCCACGCCCGGCCTCACCGTCACTCGCTTCGACGCGCCCCCGGAAGCCATCGACACCGTGCTCCGACTCACGCGCGCCGCCTCCATCGACATCGGCGGCGTGGAGTACCTGGTGGCCAAGCGGGACGGGCAGACCTACTACTACGACATCAACGCCACCTCGAACTTCGTGGCCAACGCCCCGGAGGTGCTCGGCTTCGACCCGACCGCTCGCTTCGTCGACTACATCACCCGGGTCGCCTCGACGCGCTAGGCCTCGTACTCCTGGACGACCTGGATCTCGACGTCGCCGGCGTCGTCGATCTCGAGCGTGATCAGGTTGGGGCGGCAGCACACCGTGCAGTCCTCGGTGAAGGTCTGGTGCCGGCCTCCGCTCGGATCCACGAAGACGTCGTTCTCCTCCCCGCAGAACACACAGTCGTAGGTCACCGCTCCATTCTACGCGCTGAGGTATGATCCCGCCCGGGAGGACGCCGTCATGCGATTCCAGGGCAAGGTCGCACTGATCTCCGCCGCCGGCGCCGGCATCGGCCGCGCCACCGCGATGATCATCGCGCGCGAGGGCGGCACCATCGTGGCGGTGGACGTGGAGCCGGCGGTGCTCGACCGGCTGACCGCCGACATCGGCGCGGCGGGCGGCCGCGTGCTCGCCATCCGCGCCGACGCGCTGGACGCCGGGTCCGTCGACGGCGCGGTCCGGCAGGCCGTGGACGCCTACGGGCGCATCGACATCCTGGTCAACGGAGTGGGCGGCAGCACGGTGGTCAGCCGCCCCGCCGCCCTGCTGGACGAGCTCACCCTCGAGGACTGGCAGAAGCTGCTCCACTTCAACCTGACCGGCACCTTCCTGTTCAGCCACGCGGTGATCCCGGTGATGAAGCGGCAGCGGAGCGGCAAGATCGTCAACCTCGCGTCCA
>DATFUK010000385.1:0-5670 GCA_035260865.1 Candidatus Methylomirabilota bacterium
AGGGGGATCGGTTCGTCTCAGACGACCGATTCCCCGGTCCAGCTCAAGGACGTCACCATCGAGCGGGCCTTCGACGGGGCCGCGGTCACGGTCAAGACCTCCGGACCGACCCAGTACGAGGCGAAGCTCATCGACTCCCCCACCCGTCTCGTCATCGACCTCACCGGGGCGACCTATAGCTCCTCCAAGTCGCGCTGGATGTCCGGCGTAGATCCGGTCAAGGAAGTCCGCGGCAGTCAGTGGCGCAAAGGCGTGGCCCGGGTGGTCGTCGAGATGAACCGCGCTGACGTCGGCTACCGCATCGACGAGACGCCGGACGGCCTGGTCATCGCCGTGGAGAACTCGAACGGGCGGTCCCCCGAGACCAAGATCGAGTCGGCCAAGTTGACCAACGGGGTGTCGGACACCTCCAAGATGGTGGCGCCCAAGCCGATCGTCGTCGCCTCCGCGAAGCCGGCCGAGAAGATCACGCCGGTCGCCTCAGGGACCGATACCGTCATGGACACGCCCAAGGCGGCTCCGAAGCCCATGGTGGTTGCCGAGGCAAAGCCCGCCGACAAGCCCGCGCCGGCCGCCAGCGCGGCCCCCGCGAGCAAGGAGCCTCCGGCTCCCGTTCGCGTCCCCGCCGTCGCGGCGGCCACCCCCGCCCCGGCCGCGGTAGTGGCTCCGCCGGCCCCGGCTCGCCCGGTGCTGGCTCAGGCGACGACGCCACCCGCGCCCGTGGCCCCGGCCCGCCCGATGGTGGCCCAGGCGACCCCGACGCCACCTCCGCCCCCGGCGGCCTCGACTCCGGCGACCGGCGAGAAGCTGATCTCCCTCGATTTCAAGGACGCCGACGTGGTCAACCTGCTACGAATCCTGGCCGCGGAGAGCGGCCGGAACATCGTGGCGGGCGACGACGTCAAGGGGCGCGTGTCCATCTCCCTGAAGAACGTGACCTGGGAGCAGGCGCTGGACACGATCCTCGAGGTGCGCGGCCTCGCGAAGGTCGAGCGGGATAGCGTGATCCGCATCGTGTCGATCGAGCAGTTGACCAAGGAGAAGGAAGCGCTGGCGCGGGTCGAGTCGGCCAAGCGCAACGCGGAGATCGAGACGCGCACCAAGATGGCCGAGGCTCAGCTCAAGGAGACGGAGCTCGCCACCCGGAAGCTGGCCGCCGACGCGGCCGCCGCCGAAGCCCAGGCCCGCGGTCCGCTGCGCGAGGAGGTCATCCGCCTCTCCTACGCCGATCCCGTCGAGGTTGCCGCGACTCTGCAGGGCATCCTCGGCATTCCGCCGGAGGGCGTGCAGGTGCCCGCCACCCCGCTCGTCCCAGGCGTCCCCGCCAACCCGACCGTGATCCCGTCCGGGTCGGGGCCGCTGAATCCGGAGCTGGGGCGGCTGCCGCAGATCAACGCACCGTTCCCGCCGCCCATACAGCCCGCCGTCCAGTCGATCAGCCAGGACGTGCTGAACCGAGGCATCACGGTCAGGGCGAACAAGGCAACGAACAGCATCTTCATCCGCCACTTCGAGGCCGACCTCGAGCGGCTCAAGAAGCTCATCCGGGAGCAGCTCGACGTCCCGCTGCCCCAGATCAAGATCGAAGCGCGGATGGAGATCCTCGACCGCAACTCGCTCGAAGCGATCGGTGTCCAGTGGGGTGGCGCGACCGCCGGGGCCGTGGGCAACAGCACGCTGATCGGCCAAGGCTTCCAGGGAAGCGACGTCGTGAGAACCGGCATCGCCCCGTCGAACTTCAGTCCCTCAAACCCGAACCTGTCCCTCGCCTCGCTACTGCCGGTGGCGGCTGGAACGGGTCTGTCCACGGGCGGCAACCTCGTGAACCTGCCGTTCGGGCTGCTGCCGAACGCTTCCACCACCACCCCGGCGGGCGGTATCGCCTTCGGCATCGTGGGCACCAGGTTCAACATCAACCTGGCGCTCCAGGCCCTGGCCACGCTCGGCAAGACCCGTACGCTGGCCCACCCCGAGATCGTCACGGTGGAGAACAACAAGGCGGCCTTCACCCTCGGTGAAGAAATCCCGTACGCCACCGTCAGCTCGGCGGGTACCCAGGTCCAGTTCAAGGAGGCGGTGCTGAAGCTCGAGGTGACTCCGACGGTCATCCGTGAGACCATCGACGGCCAGGAGATCCGCAAGGTCAAGATGACGGTGATCGTGGAGAACAACTCGCGGGGCGACGTGATCAGCCCGGCCGCCGGCGTGAGCGTGCCGATCATCAACCGGCGCAAGGCGGAGACCCAGGTCCTGGTCCGGGAAGGCGATCGTCTCGTCATCGGCGGCGTCACCCAGAACGTCCAGCAGAAGACCATCCGCAAGGTGCCCCTCATGGGCGACGTGCCGATCCTGGGCTGGCTGTTCAAGCAGCGCGAAGACTTCGAGACCGGCCGTGAGCTGGTCGTCTTCATGACGCCGTCGATCCTGAAGACCGACGGCATCCCAGCCGCAGCCCCCAGAAGGTAGGTGGGCGGGCGGCTGCGCTTCCTTACCGCCGGCGAGTCCCACGGTGAGGCGCTGACCGCCGTCATCGACGGACTTCCGGCGGGCCTACCGCTCAGCGAAGCCGACATCAACGGCGATCTCTCCCGCCGCCAGCGCGGCTACGGCCGCGGGGGCCGGATGAAGATCGAGCAGGATCAAGCCCACATCTCCGCAGGAGTCCGGTGGGGCCTCACGCTCGGCAGCCCTCTCACGCTGACCATCCGTAACCGGGACTGGGAGAACTGGCAGCAGACGATGTCGGTCGGGCCGCCCCCGGCCGGCGCCGCCCCCAAGATGGTCACCCGTCCGCGCCCGGGCCATGCCGATCTCGCGGGGGCCATGAAGTACGGCCATCGCGACATCCGCAACGTGCTCGAGCGCTCGAGCGCCCGCGAGACGACCGCCCGGGTGGCGGTGGCCGGGGTGGCCAAGCGGCTCCTGGGCGAGTTCGGCATCACGATCCTGAGCCACGTCACCGAGATCGGCGGGATCCGGATCGGTCCACTCGAGACCTCGTGGGACGAGGTAAGCCGCCGCGCGGAGGCGAGCGAGGTCCGCTGCGCCGACCCGGCCGCCGAGACCGCGATGATCGAGGCCATCGATCGCGCCAAGGCCGCCGGCGACACCCTCGGGGGGGTCTTCGAGGTGGTCGCCCTCGGATGCCCGGTCGGCCTGGGCTCCTACGTGCAGTGGGACCGGAAGCTCGACGGGCAGCTCGCCCGCGCGTTCTGCTCGATCCACGCAATCAAGGGTGCCGAGATCGGGCTCGGATTCGAGGCGGCGCGCCGGCCGGGATCCCAGGTTCACGACGAGATCCTCTTCGACAAGGAAGCGGGCTTCCACCGCGGCTCCAACAGCGCGGGCGGGCTGGAGGGCGGCGTGACCAACGGCCAGCCGGTGGTCGTCCGCGCCGCCATGAAGCCGATCTCCACACTCCGTAAGCCCCTCCGCTCGGTCGACCTCGACACCCGGGAGGCGGTGGAGGCCGTGGTGGAGCGCAGCGACGTCTGCGCGGTGCCGGCGGCCGGCGTGGTCGGCGAGGCCATGATGGCGATCGTGCTCGCCGAGGCCTTCCTCGAGAAGTTCGGGGGGGACAGCATCGACGAGATCCGCCGCAACTATCAGGGATACCTGGACTACCTGAAAGACTGGTAGGCTTGCCCCGGGCGTCCGCCACCCGCGGAGGCCTTTGAGCTCGAAGACCATGACCGACATACCCGTCAATCTCGGCTCGCGCGCGTACCGCATCCTGGTCGCCATCGGCGCCCTGGGTACCGTGGGGGCCGAGCTCGCCAAGCTTCGGGTCGGACGCAAGGCAGTCCTGATCACGGATCCCGCGATCGACCGGCTGCACGGCGAGCCGGTGGCGCGGAGCCTCTCCGGCGCCGGATTCGACCTGATCCGCCTCTCCGTCCCGGAGGGAGAGCAGGCCAAGGTGCTCGAGACGGCGCGAGAACTGTGGGACCGGCTGCTGGACGAAGGGTGCGACCGGAGCTCCACGGTCGTGGCGCTGGGCGGCGGCGCGGTCGGGGATCTCGCGGGCTTCGTCGCCGCCACCTACATGCGGGGGATGAACTTCGTCCAGGTGCCCACCACCCTCCTGGCCCAGGTGGACGCCTCGATCGGAGGCAAGACCGCGATCGATCATCCCCGCGCCAAGAACCTGATCGGCGCTTTCCATCAGCCCCGGCTCGTCGTGGTGGATCCGGCGGTGCTCCGCACCCTGCCCGACCGGGAGTTCCGCTCGGGCCTCGCCGAGGTGATCAAGCACGGCATCGTCCTGGACGCGGCCTACTTCCAAGACCTCGAGCAGAGCATCCCGGCCCTGCTCTCGCGCGACCTGCCCACGCTCGAGCGGGTGGTCGGCGGCTCCTGCCGGCTCAAGGCGCAGGTCGTCGAGCGCGACGAGCAGGAGGCGGAGCTGCGCTTCGTCCTGAACTACGGCCACACCATCGGCCACGCGCTCGAGGCCGCTACCAAGTTCACCCGCTGGGCGCACGGGGAGGCGGTCGCCCTGGGGATCGCGGCCGAATCCCGCCTGGCCGAGCGGCTGGGCCTGGCCGCCCCGGCCACCCGGGACCGGCAGGTCGCCCTGCTCCACGCGGTGGGCCTTCCGGTAGCCGGCCTCGGCGCAGAGCCCGCCGCGATCATCGAAGCCTTGAGTCGCGACAAGAAGGCGCGCGACGGCCGGATCCCCTTCGTCCTCTCGCCGGAGATCGGCCGCTTCCAGCTCGTGTTCGACGTTCCCCGCGCCGAGATCCTGGCCACCCTGAATCAGCTCGCGGTCGGCGCCTGAGGCACGCAGAATTGTCACCCCGGCGCGCCCCGCGTATTACACTGAGATCATGACGCCGGAGCCTCAGGTCGGCGCCCCGGTCGCGACCGAAGACAGCGCTCTGGCCGCGGCGATCCGACGCTACGAAGAGCGGCTCGCCCGCGATCCCGGCTCCCTGGCCTTCGCGCCGCTCGCGGACGCCTACCGCAAGGCGGGGCGCGCGCGCGACGCCGTCCGGCTCTGCCGCGAGGGGCTCGACCGCTTTCCCCAGTACGTGACGGCCCGGTTGATCCTGGCCAAGGCGCTCCTCGACGACGGCAATCCCGACGGCGCCCTGGACGAGGTGCGCGCGATTCTCGCCAACAGCCCTCAGGAGGCGCAGGCCCATCGTCTGGCCGGCGACCTGTACCGGCGTTCCGGCGCCCTGGGCGACGCCGTCCAGCACCTGGAGCAGGCGGTGCGGCTCGATCCCGGGGATCGGGAATCCCGCGCTCTCCTCGACGTGCTCGGGGCGCGCGGCGCGGTGCCGGATAGCTCGGCATTGAAGCAGCTCCTGGCCGACGACACGTTCGCCACCCTGAGCTTCGGCACCCTGTGCCTGGAGCAGGGCCTGGTGGACGAAGCGGCCCAGATCTTCCTGCGCCTCCTCGCCCGCGACCCGGGACACGCCCGGGCGCGGGAGCGGCTGGAAGAGGCGCTTCGACTCAAGACGCAACGACGGAAAGGGTCCTGACCGCATGGTGGTATCCACGGCCGAATTCAAGAAGGGGCTGAAGATCCAGTTCGACGGCGCGCCGTACACGATCGTCGACTTCCAGCACGTCAAGCCCGGCAAGGGCGGCGCGTTCGTGCGAACCAAGCTCAAGCACATGAAGCTCGGGCGGGTGATCGACAACACGTTCCGCGCGGGT
>DATFUK010000386.1:0-3285 GCA_035260865.1 Candidatus Methylomirabilota bacterium
GACTCACAACTACAGCGCGATCGGCCGTGAGCGCTAGGACCGACGTCCGGGGCGGAACGAGACGAGCTCGCTCCAGCCCAGGTAGCCCAGATCCCGCAATTGGGCGTGGAGGGGCCTCGGGCCGCCGCGAGCGGCGGCCACCTCCTCACGGATGGCCGCGATCAAGCCCTCCAGGTACTGGCTTCCCCGGCTGGCGGCAACCGTCAGCAACGACAGGGTGTCGTCAAGCACCTCCCAAGCCTCCAGCATTGTCAGAGCGACGGCCTCCGCTCGGTAGAAGTACCAAGGGGGGGTTAGCAGACCGCGCTCCCGGCATTCCCGGATGAGCCGCTCGGCTTGGGCTCGGCGACCCAGAACGCCGTAGGCGAGCAGGAGCACGCTCTCGCGGTCAAATGGCTCGGCTTGGAAGGGGGCTTCCGCGTCGGTCAGCAGTGCCCGCGCGCCGTCGGCGTGACCCTCGACCATCTGCGCGACCGCGGCGAAGGCGCGCGCCACCGTGACGGCGTAGCAAAACGGGGTGCCGGGGTGATCCTTCACCAAGCGTTCGACGTCAATGAGCACGTCGTGGAGCCCGGACCAGTTCCCCTGCGCGAGCAGGACGTGACACTGACTCCGGTACGCATGCGTCCTGAGATGCGGCCCCCACGCGAGACTCGTCTCAACGAGTTCCCGGGCCAGGGCATGGGCCGTCGCGAGATCGCCCACGTCGAGGGCCAAGAGGGCGCGGCCTTCGAGGTTCGGGGCCCAGTCGGCTCGACCGTACTCTGCGGCGAGTGCATCGAGTCGACGGAAGGTGTCGTTCGCCGCCGCGAAGTCGCCGGACCGCAGCTGCAGAGTGGCCGCGCGGCGGAAGAACGGAGCGAACGGGACCAAGTCACCCGCTTGCTCCGGCAGGCGTTGCGCTTCCTGGAGCAGGGCGAGGTCGCCCGACGCAAACGCGCGCGCGGTGAGGAGACGGGCACGTGCTGCGTGATCCGCGGCTCGGCGGGCAATGGCCTCGCCCTCCGTGAATAGACTCTGAATCACGCCCTCGGCAGGCGGCTGACGAAACATCCCGAGATGGTACACCGCCAGCTCCAAGAGGCTCGGATAGATGTCGGCGGGTGGCGAAGATCCGGCTCGGCCGTGGAGCTCACAGGCCCGACGGTAGTGGGTCCATGCCTCGTCCGCCTCTCCCTTGCTCGCATGGACGTCCGCCATGGCCCGCTCCACGTCGGCGGCCGGCAGTGGCCCTTCGGCGAACCGCAGACCACGACGGTAGACCTCGACGGCGCGGTCGAGCGCGAACCGCTGGGCGTGATGACGGCCGGCGGCGACGTGTGCCTCGAACGCCTGACGCTGGAGCCCCTCGCGCTCCGGCCGCTCCTCCCACACCCAGTCCGCATCGGCTGGCCCAAGGGCTTCCCACAGGTGATGCGCGCGCGTGTCCACGTCGTCGGCCCGGATCCCGTCGCCCGCGTAGCGGGCGTGGAGCACCATCCGCGTCTCCGTCGGCAGGCGTCCGTACGCGACATCTCGGACGAGCCCGTGCTGAAACCGATATGCGCCCGGAGCCCGATGCAGATACTGCAGATCGGCCAGCCGCTCAAGCACCGCCCCTACGTCGGGCGCCGGCCGGCCCGCGAGCAGCACGGCGTCCGCCACGGTGAACGTTTCGCCCACCACCGAGGCCTGCTGCAGGAGCTCTCGATCGCGGACTGGCAGCTCATCCAGGCGCGCGCCGATGACCCCCTGCAATGTGAGGGGCACGGCGCGCTCGGACGCGAGCGCGCGTGAGCGCGCCAACTCGATGATGAACAGCGGGTGGCCCTCAGCCCTGTCGGCCGCGTGCGCCGCCCCATCACCCGCGTGCCGTGCGAGGGCCCGCGCCGCCTGCGCGTCCAGCGCACCGAGCTCGAGGAAGAATCGATCGCCACCCGGTCGAAGCCCGGCGCGGTCTATCAGCTCGGGGCGCGCGGTCGCCACGATCAGCACCGCGGCCGTCGCGCCGGCCGTGAGGCGGTCGACGAACCGAACCACCTCCGGGTCGGCCCAGTGCAGATCCTCGATCCAGAGGACCACCGGCCTCGTCTGGGCGCTGGCGGCCAGGAAGCGACGCCAGACGTCCGTGATCTCGTCCTGTCGCTCGACCGTTCCCAGCGCGGCGAGCTCCTCCGCGCCCCCGAGGCCGACGCTATAGGCGAGGGTTCGGAGGACCCGCACGTGCTCGACTGGATCGTGGAAGAGCTCGGAGAGCCGAGCGGCGAGCTGATCTCGCGAGAGCTCCGCGTCGCCCTGGCCGAGCAGCTCCCGAAGTGGGTTTTGGGCCCGCGCCTCGCCCGGCGGCCGGCAGCGGGCCATTAGAACCTGGGCCTCCGGCCGGACGCCCGCTACGAACTCGTCGACGAGCCGGGTCTTTCCCTGCCCCGGTGGGCCCGAGATCAGGGCGAGCACGCTTCGGCCGGACGCGGCCCGTCGGTACGCAAGCCGAAGCACGTCCAGCTCCGCCTCCCGCCCCACGAACGTCAGGGGCGTGGCCGCGACGACGGGGAGCGGGCGGACGAGGCGCCACACGGACATCCGCCCGAGCCCTTTCAGCTCGAGGGCGCCCAGAGCGAGGAACTCCGCCGTCTCCAACGTCACGCCGTGGCAGGTCGGCCCGACGAGAACCTGCCCCGGCTCTGCGAGCTGTTGAAGCCGCGCCGCAACGTTCACGCAGGTCCCGATGCTCATCTGCTCCCGATCAGTCGCCACAGCGCTGAGATCGACAATCGCCTCGCCGGTTTCCACCCCGACCCGGACGGCGAAGGGAACGGGTACACCCGTACGAGCCTCCGCCCAGGCGAGGCAGGCGTGAGCCGCCTGGAGCGCCCGCTGCGGATCGTCAGGGTGCGCCGTCGGCGCGCCAAAGAGGGCGTGGACGGCGTCACCGACATACTTTTCCACCGTGCCACCCTCGGCGGCGATGATCGCGCTCAGCTCGCGGAAGGCTCGGTCGAGGGCACGCTTCAGTCGCTCCGGGCCCAGCGCCACCGTGAGCGCCGTGGACCCCACGACGTCAACGAACACGGCCGAAATGACGCGTCGCTCGGCGAACCGCTCACTCACGGGTGAAATCTCCCGGCACGATGGTCGCCGTTCGACGGAAGGGGGCGACCGCGCCCGACCGATGCTACCACGGAGGGTCAGACGCCGGCCGCAGGGCACTGATCGCAGCTTAGAAGGGATGGCAAGGCTGAACGCCGCTCTCGCGGTTGCTGACCTGTCCGCGGTCCTTGGCGCATTTGCGGTTGTTCGTTGCACGGG
>DATFUK010000387.1:0-4172 GCA_035260865.1 Candidatus Methylomirabilota bacterium
GCGCCGCGTCCAGCTCGGCCTCGAGCTGCTGGATGGCCTGGCTCGCCGCCGACTGGGAGACCGCGTTGGAGGCCGCCCCGCGCGAGAAGCTGCGGAGCCGGACCACGTCGCAGTAGAGCTTGAGCGTCTCCAGGTTCACGGCCGCCACTTTACCACTATTAGCAATACTAATGACGTGTTTTTTCATTTCGCGCTTGGCTAATGATCCCCTTCCGTGTAGGCTCACGGAACACGTTGGGCGGCGGCGCGACATACACCGCACGGGGCCCCGGCGAAGACGCGGGGTGGAGAGAGAAGACGTGACGGACGACCATGGGATGTCGGCGATGACGGACCCGGGGCTACCCCCGGCGCAGGGTCTCTACGATCCGGCTCACGAACACGACGCCTGCGGCGTCGGCTTCGTGGTGGACATCAAGGGGCGAAAATCCCACGCGATCGTGAGCCAGGCCCTCACGGTGCTGAAGAACCTCCTGCACCGCGGCGCCTGCGGCTGCGAGGTGAACACGGGCGACGGGGCGGGCATCCTCATCCAGATGCCGCACCGCTTCCTCGAGCGCGAGTGCGGCCGCCTCGGCGTGACCCTGCCCGCGCCGGGTCACTACGGCGCCGGCCTGGTCTTCCTCCCCCGCACCGCCGCCGATCGGGACGCGTGCCGGGCCATCCTGGAGCGGCTCGTCGCCGACGAGGGCCAGGTCGTCCTCGGCTGGCGGCCCGTCCCCACCGATTCCTCCCCGATCGGCCCCACCGCGCGGTCGGTGGAGCCGGTGGTCGAGCAGGTGTTCATCGCCCGGGGACCCGCGGTGCCCGACCGGGCCACCTTCGAGCGCAAGCTCTACATCATCCGCAAGCGGGCGGAGCACGCGGTACGGAACAGCGAGATCGGCCAGCGGAAGTACTTCTACCTGCCGAGCCTCTCCGCCAACACCCTCGTCTACAAGGGCATGCTCTCGGCCGACCAGATCGAGGGCATGTTCCCCGACGTCACCGATCCCCTGGTGGAATCGGCGCTGGCCCTGGTGCACCAGCGGTTCTCCACGAACACGTTCCCCTCGTGGCCGCTCGCGCACCCCTATCGGTTCATCGCCCACAACGGCGAGATCAACACGCTGCGCGGCAACATCAACTGGATGCGGGCGCGCGAGTCGTTCTGCCACTCCGCGCTGCTCGGCGACGACCTCAAGAAGATCGTGCCGATCGTGGTCGAGGGCGGCAGCGACTCGGCGGTCTTTGACAACGTGCTCGAGTTCCTGGTCATGGCCGGCCGGCCCCTGCCCCTGGCCGTGCTCATGATGATCCCGGAGGCGTGGAGCGGGCACGAGTCGATGAGCGAGGAGACGAAGGCCTTCTACGAGTACCACGGCTGCCTGATGGAGCCGTGGGACGGGCCGGCCTCCATCGCCTTCACCGACGGGACCGTGATCGGGGCGGTGCTCGACCGCAACGGCCTGCGCCCGTCGCGCTACTACGTCACCAAGGACGGCATGGTGGTGATGGCCTCCGAGGTGGGCGTGCTCGACATCCCGCCCGACCGGGTGCTCCTGAAGGAGCGCCTGCACCCCGGGCGCATCTTCCTGGTGGACACCGCCCAGGGCCGGATCATCGACGACGCGGAGCTCAAGCACACCTACGCGGCCCAGTATCCCTACGGGGAGTGGATCCGGGCCTACCTCACGCCGGTCGAGAGCCTGCCCGAGCCGCCGCACGTCCCGGAGCCGGATCACGAGACGGTGCTGGAGCGGCAGCAGGTCTTCGGCTACACCCACGAGGACCTGCGTCTGCTCCTGGGCCCGATGGCCAGCGGCGGCGAGGAGCCGGTGGGCTCGATGGGCACCGACACCTCCCTGGCCGTGCTCTCGGAGCGCCCGCGACTGCTCTACGACTACTTCAAGCAGCTCTTCGCCCAGGTGACCAATCCCCCGCTCGACGGCATCCGCGAGGAGCTGGTCACCCAGATCGCGACCAGCATCGGGCCGGAGGGCAACCTGCTCGAGCCGGTGCCCGAGGCGTGCCGGCAGATCAAGCTCAAGACCCCGATCCTGAACAACGACGAGCTGGCGCGGATCCGTCACGTGGACCTGCCCGGCTTCAAGGCCGCCACCGTGTCCATGCTCTTCCCGGTCGCGGAAGGCGGCGCGGGCCTCGAGCGCGCCATGGACGAGCTGTGCGCGCAGGTGAGCCGCGCGGTCGCCGAGGGCAACACCTTCCTGATCCTGTCCGACCGTGGGGTCAACGCGACCCACGCCCCGATCCCCGCCCTGCTCGCCACCGCGGGCGTGCATCACCACCTCATCCGCGAGGGCACCCGCTGCAAGGTGGGCTTCGTCATCGAGACCGGCGAGGCCCGCGAGGTGCATCACATGGCCCTGCTGCTGGGCTACGGGGCCGGCGCGATCAATCCGTATCTCGCGTTCGAGAGCCTCGACGACATGATCCTCCAGGGCCTCCTGCCCGGCCTCGATCACAAGACCGCGGTCAAGAACTACATCAAGGCGCTGAACAAGGGCGTGCTCAAGGTGATCTCCAAGATGGGGATCTCCACCATCCACTCCTACCGCGGGGCCCAGATCTTCGAGGCGATCGGCCTCGGCAAGCAGCTCGTGGACCGCTACTTCACCTGGACCGCCTCGCGCATCAGCGGGGTCGGCCTCGACGTGGTCGCCGAGGAGGTGGCCGCGCGGCATCGGCGCGCGCACCCCGAGCGCCCGGTGGGCGGCCGCGAGCTCGACTGGGGCGGCGAGTACCAGTGGCGGCGGGACGGCGAGTATCACCTCTTCAACCCGGACACCGTGTTCCGGCTCCAGCACGCCACCCAGAGCGGCCAGTACCGGATCTTCAAGGACTACACGAAGGCGGTCGACGACCAGAGCCGGAACCACGCGACCCTGCGCGGCCTCTTCGTGCTGCGCGACGCGCCGGAGCCGGTGCCGCTCGCCGAGGTCGAGCCGGTCGAGGCGATCGTCAAGCGCTTCGCCACCGGAGCCATGTCCTACGGCTCCATCAGCCTCGAGGCGCACCAGACCCTCGCGATCGCGATGAACCGCCTCGGGGGCAAGTCCAATACCGGCGAGGGCGGCGAGGATCCCCTGCGCTACCGGCGCGAGCCGAACGGGGACTCGCGGCGCAGCGCGATCAAGCAGATCGCCTCCGGCCGCTTCGGGGTGACCAGCGAGTACCTGGTCAACGCGGAGGATCTCCAGATCAAGATGGCCCAGGGGGCCAAGCCGGGCGAGGGCGGTCAGCTGCCCGGGCACAAGGTCTATCCGTGGATCGCCAAGGTGCGGCACTCGATCCCGGGCGTCGGGCTCATCTCCCCGCCCCCACACCACGACATCTACTCGATCGAGGACCTGGCCCAGCTCATCCACGATCTGAAGAACAGCAATCCGCGGGCGCGCATCAGCGTGAAGCTCGTCTCCGAGGTGGGGGTGGGCACGGTGGCGGCGGGGGTGGCCAAGGCCCACTCCGACGTGGTGCTGATCTCCGGCCACGACGGCGGCACCGGGGCGGCTCCCCTCACCTCGATCAAGCACGGTGGGACCCCGTGGGAGCTCGGGCTCGCGGAGACGCAGCAGGTGCTGGTGATGAACAAGCTCCGGGACCGGATCATCGTGCAGGTGGACGGCCAGATGAAGACCGGGCGCGACGTGGTCATCGGGGCGCTCATGGGGGCCGAGGAGTTCGGCTTCTCCACCGGGCCCCTCGTGGTCATGGGCTGCATCATGATGCGGGTCTGCCATCTCAACACCTGCCCGGTCGGCATCGCGACCCAGGACCCGCGCCTGCGGGCCAAGTTCGCGGGCCGGCCCGAGTTCGTCGAAAACTTCTTCCGCTACATCGCGGAGGAGGTGCGCGAGTACATGGCGCGGCTCGGCTTCCGCAGCATGGACGAGATGATCGGCCGGGTGGACCGGATCGACGTCGCCCCCGCGGTGGAGCACTGGAAGGCGCGCGGCCTCGACTTCGCCGCGATCCTGCACCGGCCGGCGGTCGGCCCGGAGGTCGCGGTGCGCAAGGTGGTCGAGCAGGATCACGGCCTCGACCGGTCGCTCGACATGACCACCCTGCTGCCGCTGTGCGCGCCCGCCCTGGAGCGGCAGGAGCCGGTGGACATCCGGCTGCCCATCCAGAACGTCAACCGGACGGTGGGCACGATCCTGGGCTCGGAGATC
>DATFUK010000388.1:0-4105 GCA_035260865.1 Candidatus Methylomirabilota bacterium
CGGGAATGACCACCAGCCACACCAGGTCACCGATGACCCACATCGCGGTGCGCCAGTCGTAGCTCGTGATCAGCCAGCGCGACAGGGGCGCCATCACCGTCGAGCCGACGCTCAGCCCGGCCGCGACGAGGGACACCGCGAGGCTGCGATTCTCGGTGAACCAGCGGGTCGTCGTCGAGATCAGGGGCGCGTAGAAGCTCCCCGCGGCCACCCCGACGATGACCCCGTAGAGGAGCTGGAACTGCAGGAGCGTGGTCGCCTGGCTCGCCAGCACCATCCCGACACCCAGCAGGGCCCCGCCGCTCAGGACGACCGCGCGGGTGCCGTACCGGTCGGAGAGCGAGCCCCACATGAACGCGCCGACGCCCATGCAGAGGAAGTTGAGCAGCGCGGCCCCGGCGACCCCGGTGCGGGACCACCCCATCGCCTCGACGATGGGCTGCAGGAAGATGCTGAGCGTCAGCATCGCGCCAAACCCGACACAGGTGATGACGATCCCCACTGCGACGATGACCCAGCCGTAGAACAGCGGCATGTTCCCTTCCCTCCTCCTCAGTGGTGGACCGTCTCCCAGACGCCCGCTCTGCCAATCAGTCGAACGACGGGGCAGCAAATCGACATCCGGGGTCGGCCGATCTGGAGCCGAGGGCGGGTTACGGGCGAGCGGGGGCCACGGGCGCGCCGTCCCGATACGGGAGCAGCGCGGCGTAGATCGCGAAGACGGTGGGCGCGGACACCTGGTGACGCTCGGCCAGCCGCACCACGTGGCCGTGGAGGGCCTCCAGCTCGAGGCGCTTGCCGTGGGTCAGGTCGTGGTGGAGCGACGAGTACGCGTTCGGGGCCACCGTGTCGAGGAACTTGAACCCCTGCTCCAGCATCGCGTCGTCGAGCTTCACGCCGGCGGCCCGGCCGACCGCGATGATCTCGCTCGCGAGGCGCCGGTAGACTTCCCGTACCTCCGGCAGCGCCCGCAGCACCCCGGCCGGGCACCGGGTCAGCGCGGTCATCCCGGCGTGGGTGGTGAGGAACACGTACTTGTCCCAGAGGGTGCGGGGGACGTCGGCCACGAGCTCGGCCGGGATCGACGCCTTCCGGCACGCGGCGAGCAGGGCCTGGGCGCGCGGCGTCTCCCGCCCGTCCATCTCGCCGAAGGCGAGATGGCCCCCGAACACGTGCGTGATGACGCCCGGCGCCTCGATGGTGGCGAAGACCCGGACCGCGCCGCCGAGCACGTGGCCGGCGCCGAGCACCCGCCCGAGCTTCTCCTCGTTGTCCACCCCGTTCTGGATCGAGAGCACCCCGGTGTCCGGCCCCACCACCGGGCGGATCAGCGCGGCGGCTTCCTCGGTGTCGAACGACTTCACGCAGAACAGGACGAGGTCGGCGGGCGGCAGCCCGTCCAGGCGCTCCACCGCGGGCGCCCGCACCGTCCAGTCCCCCGCGGCCGCGGACTTGATCCGCATCCCGCTCGCACGCAGCGCGGCCAGGTGCGCCCCGCGCGCCACGAAGGTGACGTCCTCTCCCGCCCGCGCCAGCTTGGCGCCGAAGTATCCGCCGGTCCCACCCGATCCCATCACGACGATGCGCATGGCCGCATGCTGCGAGAGGCGCTCCGGGTTGTCAAGCGGCGCCGTGGTATCCTCGACTCTCGTGAGCGATTCCTTCCGCGACGTCGCCGTGGAGGCGGCCCTCCAGGCCGGCGCGTTTCTCCGATCCCGATTCGGCGGGCACCACGACGTCAGCTACAAGGGCAGCCCCACCAATCTGGTCACCGAGATGGACCGGGGCGCCGAGACCATCATCCTCGACGCCATCCAGGCCCGGTTCCCGGGCCACGCCGTCCTCGCCGAGGAGAGCGGCGCGCGGAGCGGGACCGAGCCGCACCGCTGGATCGTGGATCCGCTCGACGGCACCACCAACTACGCGCACGGGCTGCCGATCTACTGTGTATCGATCGCGCTCGAGCTCGACGGCGATCTGGCCGTCGGCGTCCTCTACGATCCGAGCCGCGACGAGTGCTTCGTGGCCGAGCTGGGCCGCGGGGCCACCCTGAACGGCGCGCCCCTGCGGGTCTCCGCGACCCCCACCCTCGGGGAGAGCCTGCTCGGCACGAGCTACCCCAACGATCTGGCCGCGGCCCCGCGCAACAATCTCGCCGAGCACGCCGATCTCATCCAGCGGTGCCGCAGCGTGCGCAGCCTCGGCTCCGCCGCGCTCGGCCTCGCCGCGGTCGCGGCCGGCCGGCTCGACGGCTACTGGGAGCAGCGGCTCGGCGCCTGGGACATCGCGGCGGGTGCGCTGCTGATCCGGGAGGCGGGCGGCACCGTGACCGCGGTGCACGGGGCTCCGCTCGACCTGGCCGCGCCCACCATCGCGGCCTCGAACGGCCTCATCCATTCCGACTTGCTCCAAGCCCTCAAGGAGGTCGCGGCCACCCCATGACCGAGGACACGAAGAACCCGCCGGTGCACGTGAGGACCATCCGCGTCGAGATCGCGCGGGCGGGAGCGCACGAGCTCGAGGTCACCGGGACCCTGGTGGACGAGCGGCCGCACGACAGCCCCCTCTGGTTCGGCGCCGAGCCGCCGCGGGTGATCCACGACATGCGCCTCGGGCTGCGCGTGCGCCATCCCGACCTCATCATCACGGAGGCGCGCAGCGAGATGGCGGCCCATCCCTACACGATCTGCCCGGAGGCGCTTCCCCCGCTCCAGCAGCTCGTCGGGCTCTCGATCTCGCGGGGCTTCACGCGGGAGGTGAACGAGCGCTTCGGCCGGCAGCGCGGCTGCGCCCACTTCACCGCGCTGATCCACGCGATGGCTCCCGCGGTGCGGCAGGGGGCGGGCGTCGCCTTCGCGGATCAGGAGCGGCCCGCGGAGGGCGCGCCCTGGTTCGTCAACACCTGTCAGGCGTGGCGGGAGAACGGCCCCCTGCACCGGCTGATCGAGGCGGGCGACGAGGCGGGGCTGCGCGGGCTCTCCGCCTACCCGCGCGGGCCGGAACCGGTGTCCTAGAGGCCCGGCACCGGATGGCGCCGCCCGGCCAGCACGAGGCTGGACCGGCAGGTCCCCTCGTCGGGCTGCGCGTGCTGGAGGAGCTGGTAGGTCGCGGCCCGGCTCAGCCGTGCGGCGAAGCGGCCCTCCTTCACGCGGCACCGCGGGATGCCCCGCTCGTCCACGCGGAGCGTGTCGAGGGCGACCGGCTCCCGGGTCAGGTCGTTGAGCGTGGCGGTGAGGCCGTCACCCTGCGCCTCGACGCGCTCGACCACGTACGGCGCGTCCTCCACCTCCACCGGAACCCGCGCGGGCCCGATCTGCAGATAGTGGCCGCGCTCGTCCACCCGGAGGTTGTCGCGCAGGTTGGCGATGATGCCGGGATGCGTGACCTCGGCGTCGTCGTGAAACCACATGCCGTCACGATCGATGCGGAGCTTCGGCAGGACCCAGGTCGAGGGATCCGGCGTGGGGCTCATGCGAAGGTCACCGCGCAGAAGGTCACCGCGCCCTGCGGATCCGGCCACTGAGTGTAGCGCACCAGGCGCCCGGGGGCGTCCGGCAGGAGTCGCAGCAGCGTGTAGATCGGCGAGAGACCGCAAATGCGGCGGGCGTCGTGGTCGGCGGCGATCCCCGCGTAGAAACCCCCCGCGTCCACGCCCACCACCGACTCCAGCATGGCGCGATCGTCCCGCTCGACCCGCGCGAGCGACGCCTCGGTGTTCGGCTCGCGATCGCCGAAGCGGGGCCCCACGTGCGCCAGATCCACGCCCGCGACCAGGCAGACCCGTCGCGAGGACGCCGCCATCGTCTCCCGCAGCGCGTCCACGAAGCGTGGGACGCGAGGGTCCGCCTCGGGATTTCTGCCGGTCACCAGGGCCTCGTGCAGGTACGAGGCGAGCACGGGGAGGATGGCGAAGGGCCGGCGGCGGCCCACGATGTGCTGGAGCATGACCGCCTGGAACTCGATCGAGTGCTCCGCGCGATGCGCCGGCTCCGAGGCCAGCAGGTCCTGCCCGGCCCGCCGGTTGAGCGCGTCGTAGAAGTCGCGGTCCACCGGGACGGGCCCGAGCGGCGTGTCGTACGGCTTGAGCGTCACCGCGAACGGATCC
>DATFUK010000389.1:0-3891 GCA_035260865.1 Candidatus Methylomirabilota bacterium
GGTGACCCGGCCGGTTGGGGGGCCGAGAGGCGAGACGCACGAGATAACCGGCTAATGATGTAGATGCCTGTTGCCGAGGGTTTCCGGACGTGGGTTCGATGCCCACCGCCTCCACCAATTCAGCAGCAAGCCGCCCGCCGGGCCGACACGAGGCCCGGCGGGCGGTCCCGTTTCACTCAGCGGGTCACTCCCGATGGCAGCCCATGCAGGCGAAGGTCGAGCGGATCATGAGCGTGGCCGCGTCCGGGCCGGGCTCGGTTCTCCGGAACGCCTCCACGTTCTTCGCGGCGTCGCGGATGCGCGCCTCCAGCACGGCCTTGTAGGGCCAGGCCGCGTACTCCCGCGCGTGCTGGGCATTGCGGTACATCGTCACCGCGAGGTCCGGCTGGCCCGCCTTCACCAGCATGTCGCCGAAGTTGAGGAAGAACCCTTCGAAGTTGTGCGGGGCGATCCAGGAGTTCCAGCACACGCGCCGCGGGCCTTCCTTCGTCTCGAGCGGCATGTACTTCGCGTAGTCCGGGTTCGCGCGATCGACCTTCTCCCCCGTGCACACGTCGAGATTCAGCCACTGTTGCTCGAGCCCTTCCCGGTAGCGGGCGGAGTCGACGGGGAGGCCGGAGGCGGTGTAGCCGGCCGTGAAGTAGTTGAACTCCGGCCACGCGCGGACCGCGTCCTTCATCGCGTAGAAGCCCTGCCGGACCATCTTCTCGTCCTTGTGGATGGTGCCCTCGGCCATCAGGAGCCCGGCGTAGAAGCCCAGGTACCGCGCCTCGCCCGGATCGAGCCGCACCGCCTCCTCGAAGTACTTGCGTCCGAGCACCGCGTCGTCCGTGATGTCGGGGCGGAGGGCGGTCTGCCGGGCCCGCTCACTGAGCCGCCAGATGTGCAGCCAGCCGACGTGGGCGGCGGTGACCGCGTCGCGCGGGTTCTCGAGGTAGGCGGCCTTGAGCGCGGTCAGCGCGTCCGGGATGCGATCGTACTCGCCGGCGTGGAGGGTCTTCCAGAAGAGCTTGTCCGCCTCCACCGCCGCCGCGGTCCGCGTCGCGGTCGGCGTCTTGGCCGGCGCCGTCCACACCGCGAGCCGGCCGCAGCCCGCGGCGGCCGCGGCGATGACCAGGGCCGCGCCGAGGAGCGTTCCCCGGAGCACTCGTTGTCGGATCATGGTACCCTCCCGCCGTCGACGTCTCGTCGTACATTAACGCTGTTAAGTGATGCCTGTCAAGCGCCGCCGCGGGAAGCCGTCGCCCCGCCGCGCCAGGTCCGGCGCGGCCGGCGGGAGCCTGCGCGACACGCTGGTGGACGCGGCGGTGGCCCTGATCGCGCGCAAGGGCCCGCAGGGCTTCAGCCTGCGGGAGGTGGCCCGGCGCGCGCGGGTGTCGGAGGCCGCGCCCTACTGGCACTTCGCGGATCGCGAGGCCCTGCTCGCCGCGGTGGCGGAGCGCGGCTTCGAGGAGATGGCCAAGGGGATGATGGAGATCTGGTCGCGAGAGGTGGAGCCGGTGGAGCGCTTCCGGGCGCTCGGCATCGGCTACGTGCGCTTCGCCCTGGCGCACCCCTCGTACCTGCGCGTGATGTTCGGCTCCGAGGTGCCGGACAAGGCGGAGCATCCCGCGCTCGCGGCGGCGGGCGATCGCACGTTCACCCTGCTCGTGCAGGCGATCGAGGAGTGCCAGGCGGCCGGCCAGGTGCGGGGCGGCGACCCGCGCGAGCTCGCGGTGGCGGCTTGGTCCATCGTCCACGGCCTCGCCGCGCTGCTCGTGGACGGCAAGCTGAAGGCGCACGCGGCCACCGCCCCGGACGCGGAGCGGCTCGCGCACACGATCACCGACCTCGTCATGCTTGGCCTGGCGCCCCGCTGATGCCCGCGAGACTCCTGGTGGCCGCGGTGCTCGCGCTGACCGCGCAGGCCCCGGCCGCCCCCGCGGCCGCGGAGCGGGACTGGGCGGTGACCCTGCTGGGTGGGCAGTACTCCGGGAGCAAGCTCCTCGAGCTCGGGGCCGAGCTCAACTTCAAGGATTCCTACGTGGCCGGGCTCTCGCTGGCTTATCAGTTCATCGACTGGGGGCCGCACATTCGCTGGGAGGTCGAGGGCCAGATGTTGCAGCACTTCGGCGAGCAGAAGCACATCGAGTTCGCCGGCTCGATCAACGCGCGCTGGATCACGTTCCCGTGGAACCGCTACCTCGACACCTCGGTGGCGATCGGCGGGGGCCTCTCGGTGACGAGCGAGGTGCCGGTGCTCGAGAAGCGCGACCCGAACAACAGCGACGCCGCGACCCTGCTGCACTATCTCCTGATCGAGGCCGCGGTGGGGCTACCGAACTCGCCCTGGAGCCTGGTGGGGCGCGTCCATCACCGCTCGGGGATCTTCGGTCTCTTCTCCCACAGCGGCTCCAACGTGCTCGAGGTGGGGATCCGCTACCGCTTCTAGGTCGGGCGCGCCCCGTTGGCTCGCCGGATCGCCTCCCACACCCGATCGCTGCTCGCGGGCATGTCGAGCTGACGCACCCCGAGCGGAGCCAGCGCGTCCATCACCGCGTTGATGACCGCGGGCAGCGCGCCGACCGTGCCCGCCTCGCCCGCGCCCTTGGCGCCGAGCGGGTTGAGCTTGGTGGGCACCGGGTGGCTCTCGATGACCATGTCGCAGAAGGTATCGGCGCGCGGCATCGCGTACTCCATGAACGATGCGGTCAGGAGCTGGCCGGAGCCGGGCTCGTAGACGACCTGCTCCATGAGCGCCTGGCCCACGCCCTGGGCGACCCCGCCGTGGATCTGGCCCTTCAGCGTCAGCGGATTGATGACGGTGCCCACGTCGTCGGCGATCCCGTAGCGCGCGAGGGTCACGTCACCGGTCTCCGGGTCCACCTCCACCTCGCAGACGTGGCAGCCGTTGGGCCACGTGGCCTGCTTGGGCGAGAAGGTGCCCGTCTCGTAGAAGCCGGGCTCGACGCCGGGCGGGAGCTGCGCGGGCTGGAAGGCGGCGCGGGCCACCTCCTTCAAGGAAAGCGTCCGGTCCGTGCCCACCACCGAGAACTTCCCGTCGCCGAAGCCGATGTCGGCCTCGGCGGCCTCCAGCAGCCGCGCCGCGATCTTGCGGCCCTTGGCGATCACCTTGTCCGCGGCCATCCACAGCGCGGTGCCCCCGATCACCGTGGAGCGTGAGCCCATCGAGCCCATGCCGAAGCCCACGCGGTCGGTATCGCCGTCGATGTAGCGCACGTCCCGCGGATCGATGCCGAGCCGCTCGTGCAGGACCTGCTTGAAGGTGGTCTCGTGGCCCTGGCCCTGGTTCTTGGTGCCCATGAAGACGGTGGCGCTGCCGCTCGGCGAGAAGCGGATCTCCGCGAACTCCGGCTGCGGACCCGCCGCCTGCTCGATGGCGTTGACCACCGCCAGCCCGCGCAGCCGGCCCCGCGCCTTCGACGCCTCGCGCCGCGCCGGGAAGCCGGCGACGTCCGCGAGCCGGAGCGCGGCGTCCATGGACTTCTCGAACTCCCCGCAGTCGTAGGTGACGCCGAGCGCGGTCTTGTACGGCATCGCGGCGGCCGGGATCAGGTTCGCCCGCCGCAGGACGAGGCGATCCAGCCCGAGCTCGCGGGCCGCGTCGTCGATGAGCCGCTCGATGACGTAGGTGGCCTCGGGCCGGCCCGCCCCGCGGTAGGGCGCGGTGGAGTTGGTGTTGGTCAGCATGCAGCGGACCTCGACGTGGGCGGCGGGAAACGTGTAGACACCGACGAGGGTCGCCACGTTACTGAAGGTGGCGAGCAGGTTGCGGTCGGACGAGACGTAGGCGCCCACGTTGGCGAAGGTGCGCACGCGCAGGGCGAGGAAGCGCCCCTGGGCATCGAGCGCCAGCTCCGCGTCGGTCACGTTGTCGCGCGCGTGCTCGTC
>DATFUK010000390.1:0-12009 GCA_035260865.1 Candidatus Methylomirabilota bacterium
GCGCGCGGCCGGGGCGGCCGGCCTGCTCGTCTTCCCGCCGACCCTGTTCATGTGGGGCGCGCAGCAGAAGCCGGACATGGTGCTGCGCCACTTCCAGACCATCGCCGACGCGGTGGACCTGCCGATCATCGTCTTCGAATATCCGCTCGCCTCGGGCATCGGCTACAGCCCCGAGACGCTCGCCGAGCTGTGCAAGATCCCGTCGGTGGCGGGCGTGAAGGACTGGTCCAACGACATCGTGTCGTACGAGAAGAACCTGCGGGTGCTGCGCGGCGCGGGCCGGCCGGTGGCGATGCTGTCGTCCTTCACCATGTCGCTGATGGCGAGCTTCACGCTCGGAGCGGACGGCTGCATCTCGGGCATGGGCAGCGTGACCGCCGATCTGCAGGCCGCGCTCCTCGCGGCGGTGCAGGCCGGCCGGATCGACGAGGCGCGCGCGATCAACGACCGGCTGACACCGCTCGTGCAGGTGTTCTACTCGCCGCCCTTCGTGGACATGCACAATCGCATGAAGGAAGCCCTCGCGATCCTCGGCCGCATCCCGGCCGCCCACGTGCGGCCACCGCTCACGCCCGTCTCCGACGACGAGCGGCACCGGATCCGCCTGGCCCTCCGGGCCGCCCGGCTGTCAGCCTAGGCCGCCGGTCCCTCGGGCGTTTCCCCCGGCCGGCCGAGTAAGCGCACCCTTGCGGCCGAGGGCATTTTCACGGTATAAGACCGTCCAATCTCCGCATCCCAGCGAGGTGGAATGGCAGGTCCGGCTGGCCGCAGTCCCGAAGAAGCAGCTCTGCTCGAGACGGCGATGCGGGTGCTCCCCGGAGGCGTCCTGGGAGGCTACTATGCCCCGCAGGAGCTGGCGTTCGTCGTGCGCGAGGCCCACGGGCCGCGGCTGCGCGACTTCTCGGGCCGCGAGTACATTGACTACATCCTAGGCAGCGGCCCTCTCGTGCTGGGCCATGCCCATCCCGCGGTGGTCGCGGCGGTCGAGGCGCAGCTCCGCAAGGGCACGACGTACTTCCAGCTCAGCGAGCCCACCTTGGCGCTGGCCGAGGAGATCTGCCGGGCGGTCCCCTGCGCCGAGCAGATCCGGTTCTGCGGCAGCGGCAGCGAGGCGACCTTCTTCGCCCTCCGGGTGGCGCGCGCCTTCCGCCAGCGCGACAAGATCCTCAAGTTCGAGGGCGGCTTCCACGGCGTCCACGACTACTCCCTGATGAGCGTGGGGCCGCGGGCGCCCAAGGCCTTCCCCGCCCCCACCCCGGACTCGGCGGGCATTCCCCACGCCATCCAGGGCGAGGTGCTGGTCGCGCCCTTCAACGACGTGGCCGAGGCCCAGGCCATGATCGAGGCGCATCACCACGACCTGGCCGCGGTGATCCTGGAGCCGCTGCAGCGGCTGGTGGTGCCGCAGCCCGGCTTCCTCCAGGGGGTGCGGGAGATCACCGCGCGTCACGGGGTGCCGCTGATCTTCGACGAGATCGTCACCGGGTTCCGGTTCGCCTACGGGGGCGCCCAGGAGTACTACGGCGTCGTGCCGGACCTGGCCGCCTTCGGCAAGATCATCGGCGGCGGGTTCCCGCTCGCCGCGGTCGCGGGGCGCCGCGACATCATGCGGCACTTCTCGCAGGAGATGAGCGAGGACGGCTTCGTGCAGCAGGCGGGCACGCTCAACGGCAACCCGATCGCGGCCGCGGCGGGCCTCGCCACCCTGGCCGAGCTGCGCCGGCCCGGGACCTACGAGCGCCTCTTCGCCACCGGCACGCGGATCAAGCAGGGCCTCGAGGCGGCCGCGCGACGGGCCGGCCTGCCCGCCCAGGTGGCGGGCGAGGCGCCCGTGTTCGAGATCTACTTCACCGACCGGCCGATCACCGACTACCGGGCCACGCTATCCGCGGACCAGGCCCTCCACACCGCCTTCACCCGCGAGATGCTCACCCGCGGCGTGGTCAAGGCGGCGCAGAAGTTCTACGTTTCGCTCGTCCACACCGAGGTGGAGGTGGCGCGCACCCTCGAGGTCTTCGGCGAGGCGCTCACCGCGGTGGCGGGAACTTCTCGCTGATCACTCCGATTACCCAGTCACAGGAGGTCTTCCCCATGGCACAAATCGAAAACGATCCCCAGGAGTCCTGGTATCGCGGCAAGGTCACGCGTCGGCGCTGGCTCGGCCTGAGCGCGGCGGCGGCGGGAGCGATCGGCGCGGGCATGCTGGTGCCTTCCCCGTGGCGCGCCGCCTTCGGCCAGGCCAAGCCCTTCAAGTTCGGCACGCTGCAGCCCCTGTCCGGGACCGCGGCGGCCGGCGGCAAGACCGCCCTCGTGGGCGTGCAGATGGCGGTGGACCGCATCAACAAGGCGGGCGGAGTCACCGGCCGGCCGATCGAGCTGATCGTGGCCGACTACGAGTCCAAGCCGGACGTCGGCCGCCGCAAGGCGGAGAAGCTGGTGCTCGAGGACAAGATCGACGTGCACGTGGGCGGCTACCTCTCCAACGTCTGCCTCGCGTGCATGCCGGTGTACGAGGAGCACAAGCTCGTCAACATGATCGGGGTGTGCCTCGACACCACCATCACCACCAGCAAGTGCAGCCGCTACACCTTCCGCCCGTTCGACTTCGCGCCGTCGCAGGCGGTCGCGATCGCTCCCTACCTGGTGAACAAGGTCGGCAAGAAGTGGCACATCGCCTACGCAGACTACGCGTGGGGGCAGTCCACCCGTGACGCGTACGCGCAGGAGATCAAGAAGCTGGGCGGCGAGGTCACCGGGACCACCGGCGTCCCGCTGACCACCTCGGACATGACCGCGTTTCTCAGCAAGATCAGCGGGGCCTACGACGGCCTGTTCGGCATCTTCTTCGGTCCGCAGGGCATCTCGTTCGTCAACCAGAGCTTCGACCTGGGCCTCGCGAAGAAGGCCCGGATCGCGGGCGACGGAGCCATCGTGGTGCCCACCAGTCTTCCCGCAATGGGGGCGAAGGCCGAGGGCTTCCTGGGCATCGACCGCTACGTGCCGGTCCTCGAGGGCGCGCTCAACACCCCCTCCCACAAGCGGTTCCTCGACGAGTCGGTGGCCCGGCTGCAGCCGCTGGGTGTGCCGGCCCCCGACCGCTATGTGCAGTCCAACTTCGAGGCCGTCAACTTCCTCAAGATCGGCATGGAGCGCTCCAAGTTCCGCGGGCGCGAGGACTCGATGAAGTTGATCGAGGCGCTCGAGGGCCTGGAGGTCAAGGAGTCGGACGACTTCCCGCAGGGCGACAAGACGCTGCGCAAGGAAGACCACCAGGCCTTCGTGCGAGAGATCATCTTCGAGGTCCGCGACATGAAGTACAAGGTCCTCGACATCATCCCCAAGGAAAAGACGGTCGTCCCCGCCGCGTGCAAGTTCGTCTAGGCGCGTGACCGCTTCGCAGACGCAGGGCGCCCCGGTCCAGCCGGACCGGGGCGCAGCGGGTCCGATCCTTCGAACCGACGGCCTCACCATGCGCTTCGGCGGCCTCACCGCCGTCGGCAACGTGAGCATCACGGTGGCGCGGGGCGAGATCCGCGCGATCATCGGCCCCAACGGGGCCGGCAAGAGCACCTTCTTCAACTGCGTGACCGGCGTGCTCCGCCCGACCAGCGGGCGCGTCTTCCTGAACGGGGAGGACGTGGCGGGGCTGCCCCCGCACCGGATCTCCCACAAGGGGCTCGCGCGCTCCTACCAGATCACCAACATCCTGCCCGGCGCGACGGTGCTGGAGAACGCGCGGATCGCGGCCCAGTCCCGGCACCACGGCTGGAGTCTCCTGCGCCACCACCGGCACTACCGCGATCTGATCGACCGGGCGCGGTCGGTCCTCGAGGCGGTCGGCCTCCTCGACAAGGAGGCGGAGCTGGCCGCCAACCTCTCCCACGGCGAGCAGCGCAATCTGGAGATCGCGATCGCCCTGGCCACCGATCCGCAGCTCCTGTGCCTCGACGAGCCCACCGCGGGCATGAGCGTGACCGAGACTCACGCCACCGTGGAGCTGGTGCGGCGGATCGCGCGGGACCTCACCATCCTCGTGGTCGAGCACGACATGGAGGTGGTGATGAACCTGGCCCACCGCATCACCGTGCTCCACTACGGCGAGGTGCTCGCCGAAGGAACGCCCGACGAAATCCAGGCGAACCCGCGCGTGCAGGAGGTCTACCTGAAGGGCTGATGCTGACGCTGGCCGACGTCCACACCCACTACGCGAAGAGCCACATCCTGCACGGCATCTCGCTCGAGGTGCAGCCGGGCGAGGTGGTCGGGCTCCTGGGGCGCAACGGGGTGGGCAAGTCCACCACGCTCAAGACCATCATGGGCCTCGTGCGCCCCTCCCAGGGACGGATCACCTTCGAGGGCCGCGACATCACCGGCCTGGCCTCGCACAAGGTCGCGCATCTCGGCATCGCCTACGTGCCGGAGGACCGGCGCATCTTCAAGCTCTTGACCGTGATGGAGAACCTGCGGACCGGCCTCGACCGGGGCGGCGTCACCGAGGCGCGGCGCCGAGAGCTGCTCGACAAGGTCTATGAGAGCTTCCCGGTGCTCGGGGAGCGGAAGAACCAGCTCGGGGGCACCCTCTCGGGCGGCGAGCAGCAGATGCTGGCGATCGCCCGCGCGATGATGCTCGAGCCCAAGATCATCCTGCTCGACGAGCCGACCGAGGGGCTCATGCCGCGGATGGTCTCGCAGATCCGCGACATCATCGCCCGGCTGCACGGCGACCGCGTCGCGATCCTCCTGGTGGAGCAGGACGTGGCGCTGACCCTCGGCGCCTCCAGCCGCTGCTACATCATGGAGAAGGGCCTCATCCGTCACCAGGCGTCCTCGGCTGCGCTCAAGGCCGACCCGTCGGTCATCCACCAGTACATGGGAGTGTGAGCGGTGTTCGAGCAGATCCTCGTCCAGACCGTCAACGGGCTCGTCAACGGGATGGTGCTGGCCCTCGTCGCCTCGGGCCTGACCCTGATCTTCGGCATCATGGACGTGGTGAACTTCGCCCACGGCGATCTGGTGATGCTGGGCGGCTTCACCGGCGCGGTCACGGTGGCCCAGACCGGCAACTTCTGGCTCGGGCTCCTGGTGGCGTCGCTCGTCATCGGCGCCTTCGGGGCGCTGCTCCAGATCACCACGCTCCGCCCCCTGATCGGTCGCGACCCGCTAACCACCATCATCGCGACTTTCGGGATCTCGCTGGTGCTCCAGAAGTACGCGCTCTGGCAGTTCGGCCCGACCGCCCAGAACATCCCGCAGCCCATCGCCGGCCAGTTCCAGCTCTTCTACCTGCAGTACCCCTGGTACCGGCTGGGCGCCGCCGTGATGGCGGGCGGGATCATCGGCGCGCTGTATCTCTTCCTGAAGCACGGCAAGTACGGGATCTGGATCCGCGCCACCACCCAGGACCGCGTGATGGCGGCCGCGATGGGCATCCCGGTGCCGATGGTCCACACCGCGGTGTTCGCGATCGGCGCCGCGATGGCCGCCGCCTCCGGCGTCCTGTTCGCGCCTCTGGCCGCGGTGACCCAGACCATGGGCTTCGACTTCACCCTGCGCGCGTTCATCGTGGTGGTGGTGGGCGGCATGGGCAACCTGGGCGGATCCATTCTCGCGGCCCTCTTCATCAGCCTGCTGGAGGCGTACGCCTCGCTGGTGGTGAGTCCCTCCCAGGCGGTCATCGTCTCGTTCGTCGCCTTGATCCTCACCCTGCTCTTCCGGCCGACGGGCCTGTTCGTGCCCACGCCGAAGTGACGCCCATGGGCTCGGGCACGAACGGCAAGTTCTGGATCGTCTTCCTGGGGGTGGTGGCCACCCTCGCGCTCGCTCCCTTCGGGCTCCCCGAGTTCTGGCGGAAGTTCCTGACCGAGATCCTGATCTGGGGACTGCTCGCGATGTCCTCGGACATTCTCATCGGCTATACCGGCATGGTGTCCTTCGGGCACTCCGCCTTCTTCGGCCTGGGGCTCTACGGGGCGGCCGCCGCGCTGCTACTGCTGCGCTCCCCGAACCTCTGGATCGCCCTCGCGGTCGGGCTCGCCGCCGCGTCCCTGGTCGCGGTGTTCGTGGCCTTCTTCGCCACCCGCCTCCGCGACATCTACTTCGCCATCACCACCCTGGTCTTCTCGCAGATCTTCTACGTGATCATCTTCACCTGGACCGATGTGACGGGCGGGGAGAACGGCCTCTACTTCACCCAGCCGCCGTTCACGATTCCCGGGATCTGGAGCGCGCGGTTCTCGACGGTGAGCCTGCACTGGTTCGTCCTCGCGGTCGTCGCGCTGTCCTTCCTGGTCCTCCGGCGCATCACCCAGTCGCCGTTCGGGATGGTGCTGCAGTCGATCCGAGAGAACGAGCCGCGCACGCGCGCGATCGGGTATCACGTGGAGCGTTACAAGATCGTGGCGGTGCTGCTCTCGGGGCTGTTCGCGGGGCTCTCGGGAACGCTCTACGCGATCCAGCACCGCTTCGCCGCGCCGGACTTCGTCTTCTTCACGGTCTCGGGCGAGGTCGTGATCTACAACGTCATGGGGGGCATGGGCACGCTCGTCGGACCGGTGGTGGGCGCGGCCTTCTTCCTGCTACTTCGCGAGGGCCTCTCCCGGTTCTGGGCCGAGTACTACCTGATCCCGCTCGGCATCGCCTTCACCCTGATGGTGATCTTCATGCCCCAGGGCCTGCTGGGTTTCCTGAAGCGGCGGGTGAACCAGTAGGGTCAGGTGGTCCCGGTGCTGCCGAAGCCGCCCGTGCCGCGCTGACTGCCGTCCAGCTCCCGCACTTCCACCAGCGTCGCGCGCGCCACCGGCTGGATCACGAGCTGGGCGATGCGCTCGCCGCGGCCTAGGGTCACCGCGGCCGCGCCGTGGTTGATCAGCAGGACGCCGATCTCCCCGCGGTAGCCGGAGTCGATCAGGCCCGGCGCGTTCAGCACCGTCACCCCGGCGCGTAGCGCCAGCCCCGAGCGCGGCAGCACCAGCCCCGCGTAGCCCTCCGGAATCGCCACGCGCAGACCGGTCGGCACCAGCGCGCGGCCCCCGGGCGGCAGCGTCACCGGCGCGGCGGCGAGCAGATCGAGCCCCGCGTCGCCCGCGCGGGCGTAGGCGGGCAGCGCGAGCTCGGGATCGTCGCGCGTCACGTCGACACGGACGACGATGGCGGAGAGCTGGGTCACGAGCGCTTATACCACGAAGCGATTGCGCGCGCTGATCCTGCGGCGTAGCCGAAAGAGAAGGCCCGTCTGACAAATTTGGGACCGATCCCGTCGGAGCGGCGATACACAAATAACTGATTCCACTGGCGTATTCCCTGGCCTTCGTCTTGCTAGGTGAAGGGACAGGTACAAGGAGGCAAGGACAGATGCTGCGAAGGCTGGGATTGTCGGGGCTGCTGCGAGTGGCCGTGATTGCGTTCCTCGGCCTGTCGCTGCTCGCATAGGCCGCATGCGACGGTCTCTCATCCTCACGCTGATCGCGCTGGCCGCGGCCCCTGTGGGCGCCGTGTGGGGCCAGACGCACGACCTGACGGCCGAGATCGCCCGCCTGCGCGGCCGGCTCGCAACTAACAGCGCGCAGGAGCAGCAGTGCCTCGCCGGTGCGACGCAACCGGTGTGGACGGCATCGCTCGCCACCGATCTCCAGGCGCTCCAGACCCGGGCCAGCCAGGCCGCCACGGAGGGGGCCACCGCCGAGGCCCAGCGCTGGCGCGAGCTCGCGCGCAAGGCCGCGGTCCTCGAGGCCCGCACGACCGCGAACGCGCGGAGCGGCGCCGAGCTGTTCCAGAGCCAGCAGATCGGGCTCGACTGCCTCGACCGCTTCTCGGCCGAGCGCGAGGCGCTGCGCGCGTCGCTCGAGATCGCGGTCGCGGACCCCGGGGCCTACGGAGACTCGCTCGGCGAGGTTCGCGACCACGGCACCGCGCGCCTGCACCAGGACCTGGTGCGACTGCAGGAGCGGAGCCGCGCGCTGTCGGCGCAGTGGAAGGTCACCCAGGTCGATGCGGGCGCCGGCGCGCAGGCGCTGCGAGCCGAGATGGCCGACCTGAAGCGGCGGAACACCGCGGCGCTCGAGAGCGACCCGGCGCGCGCGATGGCCGATCCGACCCTGCGGACCGCCGAGGCCCTGGTGGCGACCACGGAAGCGTGGGATCGCGAGCTCGCGGCGATCGGGTGCCTGAGCGCGGCCCGGGACGAGACGGAGCGCCGAAAGACACTGCTGGAGCGTGACGACGCCGCGCGACAGGCGCGCGACTACTGGGCCAGCGCGGAGCGGCTGCTCGGCCGGCGGGGGCCGGAAGGAGCGCCTAGTCGGGGAACAGCTTCTCCAGCATCTGGCGGAACTCCTTGAGCTTGAACGGCTTGGTCACCACCGGCGCCTTCGAGTCGGTCAGGAACGTCCGGTAGCCCGGGGCCTCGTCCTCGCCGGTGATGAACACGAAGAATGGCGCCGCGTCCGGCTTGAGCCGCCGGATCTCCTGGTAGAGCTTCGGACCGTCCACCTGCGGCATCTGCAGATCACTGACCACCAGATCGTAGGTCTGCGTCTCGAGCAGCTTGAGCGCGGCCACCCCGTCTTCCGCCGGGTCCACGGTGTGGCCATCCGCGGACAGGGCCTCCACCATCAGCTCCCGCATGTGCTCCTGATCGTCCGCGACGAGAACCCGCAGGGTGCGCATGCCTTCGAGTCTAGCAGATGCCCACGGGCGGGCGTATCGCTTCCGGGACATTGACGGGCCCGGCCGCCGTTCCCACACTGGGCCCGTGCTCGCGCGAGTCCGCTCCGCCACGCTGACCGGCGTCGAGGCGGCCACCATCTTCGTGGAGGTGGACGTGACCGCGGGGTTGCCGTCCTTCAGCACCGTGGGCCTTCCCGATGCCACAATCCGCGAGAGCCGCGACCGGGTGCGCGCGGCCATCCGCAACGCGGGCCTCGAGTTCCCGATCGACCGCATCACCGTGAACCTCGCGCCCGCGGACCTCCGGAAGGAAGGCGCTGCGTTCGATCTGCCCACCGCGATCGGCATCCTGTGCGCCACCGAGGTGATCAAGCCAGGCACCCGGCTCGAGCGCGCGCTCGTGCTGGGGGAGCTCTCGCTCGACGCCAGCGTGCGGCCGGTGCGCGGCGTGCTGCCGGTGGCCCTCCACGCCCGACAGCAGGGCTTCACGCCACTCCTCGTGCCCGCCGCCAACGCCGCGGAAGCCGCCGTGGTCGCAGGCATCGACGTGATTCCGATCGGCACGCTGCACGACGCCGTCCAGTACCTGAACGGCGAACGGGAGATCGGCTCGGCCGTCGGCGCGAGCGGGCCCGACCCGGGTGCTAGCGGCGACGGTCTCGATTTCGTCGACGTGCGGGGCCAGGCCCACGCCAAGCGCGGACTCGAGATCGCCGCCGCAGGCGGGCACAATGTATTGATGGTAGGCCCCCCTGGCACCGGCAAGACGATGCTGGCGCGCCGGGTGGCCTCGATCCTGCCGCCCCTCTCGCTCGAGGAGGCCATCGAGGCCTCCACCGTCTGGAGCGTGGCCGGGCTGCTCGGCGCCGAGCACGGCCTGCTCACCACGCGCCCGTTCCGCAGCCCGCACCACACCGCGTCCGAGGCCGGCCTCATCGGCGGCGGTGGCGTGCCACATCCGGGCGAGATCAGCCTCGCCCATCATGGCGTGCTCTTTCTCGACGAGCTGCCCGAGTTCTCCCAGCGGGTGCTGGAAGCCCTCCGCCAGCCTCTCGAGGACGCCCGCGTCGTCGTCTCCCGCGCCGCCGGCACCGCCAGCTTCCCCGCCCGCTTCCAGCTCGTCGCCGCCGCCAACCCCTGCCGCCGCGGCTGCGCCTCGATCCCGACCTGCGCCTGCTCGCCGGCCGAGCGTGCCCGTTACCTCGCCCGGCTCTCGCGGCCCCTGCTCGACCGCATCGACCTCCATCTCGAGATCCCCAACCTGGCTTACGCGCAGCTCACCGACGCCGCGGTGGGGGAGCCGTCCGCGGTCATCCGTGCGCGCGTCCTCACCGCGCGCGCCCACCAGGCCGCCCGCTTCGCCGGCACTGCCACCCTCGTCAACGCCCGCATGTCGGGCCGGCAGACCCGCCGCCACTGCGGCCTGCCCCCCGACGCGGCGCGGCTCCTCGGCCTGGCCCTGACCCGGCTCGGCCTCTCCGCCCGCGCCCACGATCGCCTGCTCCGCGTCGCCCGTACCATCGCCGACCTGGCGGGCGCCGACGCCATCACCGCCGAGCATGTCGCCGAGGCCATCCAGTACCGCGGGCTCGACCGCACGCGCTGATTCAGCACGCGCCACCGCTCAGCCGCGCCTGGTAATCCTCCCCACCACCTCCAGCTTCACCGGGACGTCGCCGATGCGCTCCGGCGCCGACATCCCGGCGGGCAGCGGCGCGCGCAGGTTCACCTTGAGCGCATAGTCCTCTCCCACCTTGGTGATTCCGACGCCGACCACGCCGGGCAGCGCGGTCAGCAACACCTTGGCGGATTCCTTCGCGGCTCGCGCCTGCTCGAGGCTGATGGGCATGCGGCCGCCTATGCGAGCTTCACCTTGAGGGCCTTGAGCACGGCATCGATCGGATTGGCGTACGTCAGCCCCTTGCCATTGGATCCACCGTGATCACCGCCCGCAAAGAGCAGCGCGGCGGCCAGCCTCTGGTCGTCGACGATGAGCGAGCCGCTGTCTCCCGCGTCGCTGAACGACCTGGTCCCCGCGCCCTCGATCTCGACCTGGTTGTCGAAGGAGATCACGCCGATCTCGTACTCGACCTGCACCCCATCGAGCTCGAAGGCGGTGACCCGCCCATGGCGCACCCCGGTCGTGCGCCCGACCTTGTGCACCACGTCCCCCACCTGCAGGCCGCCGCCGCGCTGGCCGGCCAGGGTGCCGATCCCCTTCAGCTTGTGCACGTCGGCCTGGATCGACGCGTTCAGCTTCGCGATGGCGCAATCGACCAGGTTGGGCTTGGCGGTATCGAGTCGGACGAACCTGGTGAGCGTGGCCACGCGGTCCGCGGACGGGCTGCCGACGTCCAGCGCCCCGGGCTGCACGATCGGCCGCCCCCTGGGATACCGATTCTCGTCCGCCAGGACGTGATTGTTCGAGAGGATGTAGAGTGCGCTCGATGACCCGGACCTGACGAAGCACCCGAGCGTGCCCGCCATGATGAACCCGCTCGCCAGGAACCCGGTGGACGATCCGATGAGGAGCGGGCGCTGCCGCGACTGGTACCACGGCTTGGCGCGGGCACGGATACTGCCCACGTAGCGCACGTCGACCTCTCCCCTGGCCCTGGCCGCGATCCGGTCCACCAGCTCGCTCTTCTGGAGTGCACGATCCTGCAGGCGAAGCGCCAGCCGATAGTTCTGCTTCCCCTTCGCCGAGACTCCCAGGAAGTAGCTCGGAGCCTCGCTGGCCAGCGACGCCGCGCGGACGACCGCGAGGTTGGCGGTCTTGCCCACCGCGGCTCGGACCGCGAACGTCTTGTTCAGGTGGGCCGGGAGCGACTGCTTGAGCTCACGAACGGAATCGAGCCTCATGAGACCTCCTTTGTCCTTCCGTCTCCGGACGTCTCCCGGCGAGGGTTGAGGACGCAGACACATCCTACGCCACGCTAGGTCGAGACCGGTCTCGACGGCAAGGGCTTTTCTATACTCTCTCGTCATGCGGCCCCGCCGACTTGCCAACGCGTTCAGATGTGAGAGGATGTGCGCGATTTCCGATCCTTGCTCCCCGGAGGTCCCGATGAGCCACGCCGCCACCCCCCACCCCATGACCCTCGACCGCGAGCGCACCGTCCTGGTCGTGATCGACGTGCAGGAGCGCCTCTTTCCCGCCATGGACGCCGACCATCGCGAGGAAGTGATGCGTAATATCAAGGTGCTGACCGCGACGGCGCGGCGACTCCATCTGGGCACCCTGGTCACCGAGCAGTACCCGAAAGGCCTCGGCCACACCCTGCAGGAGGTGAAGGACGCCTTGCCGCCAGGAGTCCAGCCGGTCGAGAAGGTCGCGTTCTCCTG